>ONXE01000117.1 GCA_900321775.1 uncultured Bacteroidales bacterium | reverse complement strand
CGTAATCGTCTCTATTCCAGGGGCACTATGGTGGTTCAAGAAACAGATGAAGAAAGTATGCGAGGTGCAGGATGAGGCTGCGAAGCGTGCCCGTTACCTGCAGTGCGCCATTATTCGCGTAGCAACAATAGGAAACGGCGCCGTGTTTGCAATCATTGCGTTCTATTGCTTGGGCAACTACCAACCTATGCTGTGGTGCGCAGGTATCGCCGTGTTGGCGCAGTTCTTCTGCAAACCCAGTGACCGCAAGATTTATCTGGAAATCAACAACAAAGTTACGCACGAGTATCCGAAAATAGGCAAGCCGATTCCTTTTGCGATAGAGACTCTTCTCCGTCTGCAACAGGAGCGTCACCGTATCATTTTGTGGACGGCGCGAGAGGGTGACTTGCTGAAGGATGCTGTGGATTATTGTTTGAATAAAGGCCTCGAGTTCTACGCTGTGAACAGCAATTATCCCGAGGAAATGGCGCTGACTGATGTGCTTAAGCCGCGCAAGCTGACCGCAGATCTCTTTATCGATGACCGCAATCTGGGAGGTATTCCTGATTGGGGAGTCATCTATCAGATGATTCATAGCGGTAGGCCCCATCAACCGATGCAGGCCAGCACTTCATATGACGCCCAACCCAAGCGTAAAAGCCTGTTGGAGAGGCTGATGGAACGACGCAGATGACTATACGCGCACTTGAAATAGCAGACCTTCCGTTGCTCTACCGCTGGGAAAACGATGCTTCGGCTTGGGCAGACAGCGACACGCATAACCCGCTGTCGCAACGCTTGTTGCGCGAGTTTATCGAGTCCTCGACGGGCGATCTCTATAAGGACGGGCAGCTGCGCCTAATCATTGAGCATGAGGGCGTGACGGCAGGGTGTATCGACCTGTTCGACCTGGATGCGCGTTCCAGAAAAGCCGCCATGGGACTTTATATCAGCCCCGAGATGCGCGGAAAGGGCTTGGCTACGCGTGCAGTAGAGTGGCTTATTTCGTACGCGCGCGAGTTCTTGCACTTGCACCAACTGTATGCCATCATCCGCACCTCCAATCGGGCATGCTGCCAGATCTATGAGGGTTTGGGCTTTGCTGCTGATGCCGTGCTGAAAGAGTGGGTGATTTGTTCCGATGGGCAGTATGAGGATGCTGTGGTTTTTCAAAAGGTATTGGATGACAAAAAGGATTCGTAAGATGAAAAAAGAGTTACTACTAAGAATTGCGTTGTTAGCCATATTGTCGGTGGCTGCCGGTTTTGCCGTCAAGGACAAAGCGGACTTGCCTATGCCCGAACTGGTGGTGACAATAGCTCAGCAGTTCCTGGGTACGCCGTATGTGGCCGGCACGCTGGAAGAGACGCCTGAGCAGCTGCGCGTCTTCCTGGACAAAACCGACTGCATTCTGTTTGTGGAGATGTGTTCCTGTTTCGCGCTGACGGTCAAGAGCGACAAGCCTTCTTATGAGTTGCTGTGCGATAATATCCGCAATATGCGCTACCGCGGGGGAAAAGTGGAGGACTACGCCAGTCGTATTCATTACACCAGCGAGTGGATTTTGCAGAATGCGGGTAACGGCATTTTGCGCGAATACACCCAAGAACTGGGCGAACAGTACGAGCAGCAGTTTTTCTTCATGACGGCACATCGCGACCGCTACAAGCAATTGGCGGACTCAACTCAATTCTTTAAGATTCAGGCTGTTGAACAATACCTGAACAAGCAGACGCCCTACTATTTTATCTCGCAGGAGCGTCTGCGCAAGCCCGAGATTATCTCGCAGATTCACAGCGGCGATATTGTCTGCTTTGTGTCCAAACAAGGCAGCGGAATAGACATTGCGCACGTGGCTATCGCTTTCGAGGTGGAGGGTGAGATGCATTTCATCCACGCCAGTTACGGCGCCAAACAAGTGATTATCGAGCCCAAGACGCTTGCTGATTACGCCACCAACGGCATCCGCGTGTGTCAGTTCAATCCTCGACTGGACAAGATAAAATAATGAATATGACAATTAGAGAATACATACAACAAGAAAAGCCCCGCATCATGGAGGACTGGGCATCACTGATTCGTATCCCCAGTATCTCGTGCGAGGCTGAGCACAAGAGTGACATGGTTCGCTGTGCCGAACAATGGAAAACCTTGCTCCTGAGTTACGGAGCACAACACGCCGAACTGATGCCATCTGCGGGCAACCCGATGGTGTACGCCGAGTATCAGTGCGGTCAACCCTCCGCCAAGACCGTGCTGGTCTATGGCCATTATGATGTAATGCCGGTGGCACCGCTGGAACTATGGAACAGCGAGCCGTTCGAGCCTTCTGTACGCGAGGGTAGGTTGTACGCGCGCGGAGCAGACGACGACAAGGGGCAGACGATGATTCAGGCTACGGCTTTCAAGTTCCTCGTTAGTCAGGGGCTTATGCCATGCAATGTGAAGTTTATTCTAGAGGGCGAAGAGGAGATAGGCAGTCCTTCGTTGGATGAGTTTCTCAAGACGCACAAAGAACTTCTCAAGAGCGATATTATCCTCGTGAGCGACACGTCGATGATAGGCAAAGATACGCCTTCCATCACCACGGGTCTGCGCGGCCTTGCTTACTGGGAGATAGAGGTAACCGGTCCGAATCGAGACCTGCATAGCGGGCATTTCGGCGGTGCAGTGGCTAATCCCATCAACACGCTCTGTACGATGCTCAGCAAGGTCATCGATGACCACGGGCGAATCACTATCCCCGGCTTCTACGACAAAGTGTTGCCTATTCCCGAGGCAGAACGAGAGATGATTCGCCATATACCTTTCTCCGAAGAGAAGTACATGCAGGCGATAGGCGTTCAGGCTGTTCAAGGTGAAGAAGGTTACTCCACACTGGAGCGCAATTCATGCCGTCCTTCATTCGACATCTGCGGCATCTGGGGAGGCTATACCGGCGAGGGCAGTAAGACCGTTCTGCCGAGCAAAGCCTATGCTAAAGTGAGCTGTCGGCTGGTTGCGAATCAGGATCACGAAGAGATTAGCCGCGCCTTCGCGGACTATATGCAGCAGATTGCACCCAAATCCGTGCGGGTGAAAGTGACGCCAATGCATGGCGGACAAGGCTATGTCTGCCCGATAGATTTGCCGGCATACAAGGCGGCAGAGAAGGGGTTTGAGGTGGCCTTCGGCAAGAAACCTCTGGCTGCAAGACGAGGAGGTTCCATTCCTATCATCTCCACATTTGAGCAGGTGTTGGGACAGAAAACCATCCTGATGGGCTTTGGCCTCGAAAGCAACGCTATCCACTCACCCAACGAGAATATGGATTTGGAAGTGTTTGAAAACGGAATAGTGGCAGTCACGGAGTTCTACAAAGAATACTCGAGAGTCTGAGAATGATATTAGAATGGTATTACCGAGTAAGCAAGCTCATAGAAAAGGAATAAGGATAAAATACGTATTGAAAACGATAATAAGAAATGGATAAAAACACAGGAATCGGCTTGGTATTGATAGCCGCAATTTTAATTGGATTCAGTTTGTTTAACCGCCCCTCGGAGGAGGAGTTGGCGCGTCGTCAGCATGTACAGGACAGTATTGCGCTGGTGAATCGTCAGAAGGCAGAGGCGATGGCGCAGCAGTCCGCAGTGAACGATTCGCTTCGCGCCCTGGCAGCACAAGACACCCTGTCTGTTGAGGAAATAGAGGCGCAGCATCGTGCCCAGTTTGGCGCGTTGGCTCCCGCTGCTCAGGGAAGCGATGAACAGCAAGTCATTGAAACGAAATTGTTCCGCCTGACGTTCTCGCCCAAGGGTGGAATGCTCAGCAAAGCGGAACTGAAGAACTACAAAACGTACGGTGATTCGATTAACCCGTTGGTGTTGTTTGCCGAGAAGGATAAGAAACAGACGTTCACCCTCGTGACGGCAGAGAACCGCATTCTCTCTACCGAGAACCTCTACTTCAAACCGCAGCCTGTTACTACAGACACTGCAGGTAATCAGGTGGTTACGTTCCGCCTGGAGACGGTTTATCCGGAGAGTTATCTGGACTTTGTGTACACTATCCCCGACAGCAACTACATGATTGGTTTCGACATTCGTGCGCACAAGATGCAGAATGTTCTCGCGGGTAACGTGAATGGTTTGGAAATGCTGTGGGAACAGCAGATTCCGCAGCAGGAACGCGGTCGTCGTTTCGAGGAGCGTTACGCGCAATTGCAGTATATGTTCACCAATCGCGACATCGAGAAACTGTCCGAGAGCAAGGCTGACCGCGAGAAAGTGACGGGTAAACTGCGTTGGATTGCCTATAAGGACCAGTTCTTCTCCACCGTGCTCATTGCGCGCGGCGAAGGCTTCGAGACGACAGTTCTTGAGAGTGAACCGCTCGGCAAATACACCGGTTACATCAAGCATTACACGACCAATACGACCTTGGCCTTCGATCCGACAGGCAATGCGCCCACAGCGTTCAGTTGGTATCTCGGACCGAACCACTACCACACCCTCAATGCGTATGACGAAGGCGTGCAGAAATATGACCGCCTGCGTCTGCGTGAACTCGTGCCGCTGGGATGGGAAATAGTAGCGTGGATCAACCGTATCCTCGTTATTCCGATGTTTGACCTCTTCAAGCGTTGGGGGCTGAACATGGGTATCATCATCCTGTTGATGACCATCGTTATCAAGCTGATTATCTTCCCCTTCACGTTCAAGAGTTACAAGTCGGCCGCCAAGATGCGCGCGCTCAAACCGCAGGTGGATGAGATTAATGAGAAATATCCTCCCGAGAAGATGGCGGAGCGTCAGCAGGCTACGATGGCGTTGTACTCGCAGGCCGGTGCGTCCCCGATGGCGGGCTGTTTGCCTATGCTGTTCCAGTTCCCTGTAGTGATGGCGATGTTCTGGTTCTTCCCGACGGCTATCGAACTCCGCGGCGAGTCGTTCCTTTGGGCGGATGATCTCTCGACCTATGATGCTATTCTCTCTTGGGACAAGTATATTCCGGTTATCTCCTGGGCGTTCAACAACCACTTGTCGCTCTTCTGTATCTTGTTTACCGTCACCAACTTCGGTTACACGTATATCACCATGCAGACGCAGGCCACAGCCAACGATCCGTCGGCTAAGATGATGCGCTGGATGATGTATCTGATGCCGCTGATGTTCTTCTTCATGTTCAACGACTACGCAGCCGGTCTGTCGTACTACTACTTCCTTTCGCTGCTCATCTCTATTCTGCAGACGATGATTTTCCGTTGGACGCTGAACGACAAGCGTATGCTGGAGGAAATGGAACGTGCGAAAGCGAAGAAAAAGAATGCTCCGAAGAAGAAATCGGGCTTCATGGCGCGCTTGGAGGCAATGCAGAAAGAGCAACAGGCTCGTATGCGTGAGCAAATCAAGGAGCAGGCTAAAAAACAGTACAGATGATTATTCTGGGTTCGGGCAATATGGCAACCAATCTGGCGCATGCATTTACCAAAGCAGGCGTCCGGATTGATTGTATCTACAGCCGAACGCTGGAGCATGCAAGAGAATTGGCGGAACAGGTTGGGGTAGAGCACTACACAGACAGTCTTGAGGTTGTCCGTAGCTCGTTGCAAAAACTTACGGAGAATCAGGTGGTGCTCTATTGCCTGAAGGATAGCGTTCTTGGCGAAGTGCTGGAGCAGATTGATGCTCCCGAAGCCCTGCATTTGCATACGGCAGGTTCGATGGGCGTGGAGGTGTTTGACGGTAAGAATAAACCCCACGCAGGTGTTTTGTATCCGTTTCAGACTCTGTCCAAGCAACGAGTGCTGGATTTCACGGAACTGCCGCTATTCGTTGAGGCTTTGGACCCGAAGGATTTGCCCGAGATAGAATCGCTGGCGAAACAGATTTCGCACAAAGTCTATCCGGCTGATTCGGAAACACGCCGCAGACTGCATGTGGCAGGAGTGTTTGCCAACAATTTTGCCAACTGCATGTACGCCATTGCCTCAGAGGTGTTGCGTCCTACCGGTTTGCCCGAAGACGTGCTTCTCTCGCTCATCGATGAGACCGCCGCCAAAGTGCATACTATGTCTGCACGTCAGGCTCAAACAGGTCCCGCAAAGCGTAGCGACAACAACGTGATGAGCAAACACCTCGAATTGTTGGCTGATCCCGAACTGCAGGAAATATATAAACTTGTCTCCAAAAACATAAGCGAACACGCATGAGCCGCTGCCGATACATACTATTCGCGTTGATTTTCGTTACCAACATAGCATTGCATGCCGAGACAGCCACGTACACCGTGACGTCCTATCATGCCATTGCGTTAAGTGACGGAGTGGCACCGGAAGGATCGGTGGTGGCGTTCAACAGTACTACGGCAAGAGGCGCGCAAATCACAGCCGGCAACGCAGGCACACTGACTATCTCCGGCTACGACGCGCAGTTCATCCGCTCCGTGACGCTACAGATGCACTCCAACAAGTCGGCCGGTTCCGGTTCGCTGACCGCCACGTTGGATGGAACGGTGGTTGCAACCATTGCCGATGCCTCGTTTGCAGATGCTTCTTGGAACGGAGCATACGTGGGAAGTGATACGTGGGTAGATATACCCGTGCCGTTTGCAAGCGGTTTTACCTTCCCGTCCGGCGGAGTACTGACGATAGTTGTGGAGGCCTCTGCCAATTCGCTGTACGTGGGAGGTTGCGTCATCGAGTACCGTGCGGAAAGCATCCTTCCGTTTCCGTTTACGGTTGGGTTCATTACCGGCACGGAAGAGGCTTTGCCCCCTGTCACTGAGACGGCCGCAGGCAAAGGCGTTCTTCTGCCCTCGCTTTCGGATGCTGATTCGACTTGGCATTTTCTCGGTTGGACTGAGGCGCAGTTGCCTCACACGGACGTTTGTCCTGCATATCAAATGGCCGGAACCTGTTATTTCCCGTCGAAGAACACTACGCTTTATGCGCTCTATACCAATAAACTGCACATCGATTCACTCGTGCAGGACACCCTTTTCGAAACAGGCGTGTACGCTATTGTCTCGGGCGCACCATACAATTGTATGATGCAAGGTACGGTGGAAGATAAGAAAGTGTTCACTTGTCCGGTTACGCTGCAACAAGGCGCGGACAGTCTCTATCGGTTGGCGATGGAGACGGTACCTGCCGACAGCCGTTATTACATCACTTTCTCCGATTCTGCAGCGATGATACAGCATGTGGCTACAAATAGTTATATCGGGTATAATGCAACGTCGCATTATCTTCGTGACGCGCAGAGCGAATGGGAGGTGATGCGCACGGCAGAGCATTCGTTGTTTTTTCATCAAGGCTTTGACGCCGAGGGCTATACCTATGGTCTGCATCC
>ONXE01000129.1 GCA_900321775.1 uncultured Bacteroidales bacterium | reverse complement strand
GCAATCACGGCGAACTTCACGTCCGTAAACTTACCCTTCAGCAGCGGCAGCATAGCACGAATCATGCTGTTGTCGGCCTGTCCTGTGACGCGCACTACCTTCACGCCATTGATTTCTTCGGCGCGGTTGATCAGTTGGTCACGATACATGGCTATTTTCTCTGCCATGAACTCCTCAATCTGTTTCTTCAGGCCCGTACTCTCATCCAGCGTCTTATGAATAGCGCCAGCCAAATCCGGAGCGTTATTGAATAGAGCACGCAGGCTATTCAACAAATCTTGCGTCATGTAGTACGCGTCGTCCACTTTCTCTGCCGTGATGGCCTCGATGCGTCGGATACCCGCGGCAATAGAGGTCTCCATTACGATACGAACCACGCCAATCTCGCCCGTAGCGTGCACATGGCAACCACCGCAAAGCTCGATAGACGGACCGTACTTGATGACACGCACGTCGTCGCCGTATTTCTCTCCGAACAGCGCCATCGCGCCCATCGCCTTGGCCTCGGCAATAGGTGTATGACGATGCTCTTCCAATATGTAGTTGGAGCGAATAATCTGATTGGCAAGCATTTCTGCCCGGCGCAACTCTTCGGGCGTCACTTTCTGGAAGTGGCTGAAGTCGAAGCGCAGACTATCCGGCGTTACCAACGAACCTTTTTGCTCCACATGCTCGCCAAGCACCTGGCGCAGAGCGTAATGCAGGATGTGTGTAGCACTATGGTTGCAGGCTATAGCCTGGCGACGATGAGCATCTACCGTGGCTGTCAACTCGCCTTCGATTCCGGCAGGCAACTCTTTCGTGATGCAGACGTTCAGACCGTTTTCGCGCTTGCAGTCAATCACTTCTACGTTACCCAACGTACCCGTGTCGCCTACCTCACCGCCCATCTCGGCGTAGAAAGGAGTCTTCTCCAGCACAATCTGATAGAACGAACCGCTCTTCATCGTCACTTGACGATAACGCAGCACGCGGGTCTTGACGCTCAGTTCATCATAGCCGACGAACTCGGGCTGCTCGCCCTCGGCTAGTTCGGTCCAGTCGCCCAGGTCCTGTTTGTTGGCGCTGCGACCCATCTCTTTCTGATGAGCCAGCGCTTTCTCGTACTCCGCCTCGTTGGTGGTGAAGCCGTTTTCGCGCAGAATCAGTTCAGTTAGGTCCAAGGGGAAACCGTACGTGTCTTTCAGCGTGAACACATCTACGCCCGAAATCTCCGTCTTGCCCTGTTTCTTGGCCTCATCCATCAGTTTGCTCAGCAGGCCGATACCCTTGTCCAAGGTGCGGAGGAAAGCCTCTTCTTCGCTGCGGATAACCGGAGTAATCTGCTGCTCCTGTTTCTTCAGTTCCGGATAGGCTGCGCCCAGGTCTGCAATCAGTTGCGGAACCAGTTTGTACAGGAAAGCCTCGCGTTGGCCCAAGAATGTGTAACCGTAGCGGACTGCTCGGCGCAGGATACGACGAATCACGTAACCGGCTTTCTCGTTGCTCGGCAACTGTCCGTCGGTGATAGCGAATGCTATGGTGCGGATATGGTCTGCGATTACGCGCATCGCAATATCCACATCCTCTTTCGCGCCGTATTTGTGCCCCGTCAGTTCACCAATCTTGCTCAGCATAGGCTGGAACACGTCCGTATCGTAGTTCGAGGTCTTGCCCTGAATGGTACGCACCAGACGCTCGAAACCCATGCCTGTGTCAATCACTTTCTTTGCCAGTGGCTCCAGGCTGCTGTCTGCTTTGCGGTTGTATTGCATGAACACGATGTTCCAAATCTCAATCACCTGCGGATGGTCTTTGTTCACCAACTCGCGTCCGGGAACCTTGGCTTTCTCCTCATCGCTGCGGCTGTCCACATGAATCTCGGAGCAAGGGCCGCAAGGACCCGTATCGCCCATTTCCCAGAAGTTATCGTGCTTGTTGCCGTTCAGGATGTGGTCCTTAGGCAGATGTTTCTCCCAGATACGGGCTGCTTCGTCATCGCGGCCAAGACCCTCTTCTGCAGAGCCCTCGAACACCGTGGCGTACAGGTCCTTCGGATTCAGTTTAAGTACATCTACCAGGTATTCCCAGGCCCAGTCGATGGCTTCCTGCTTGAAGTAGTCGCCAAACGACCAGTTGCCCAGCATCTCGAACATCGTGTGGTGGTACGTGTCGTGTCCCACCTCCTCAAGGTCATTATGCTTGCCGCTCACGCGAAGACATTTCTGGCTGTCTGCTACGCGCGGATATTTGATTGGGTCATTCCCCAGAATAATGCCCTTCCACGGGTTCATGCCCGCGTTGGTAAACATCAGCGTCGGGTCATCTTTTATCACCATCGGAGCACTCGGCACTACCTGATGCCCCTTGCTTGCCATAAAGTCCAAAAAGGACTTCCTAATCTCTTGACTTGTCATTCTATTTCGTTTTCTATTATTATCTTCTATGTTGTCCAATTGCCTATTTCCGATGCCTTTACGGCATATTACGCAATTTGGGTGCAAAGTTAGTGAATTTTTTTGATATGTGCAAACGAAAACGCAAAAAAATGCAAAAAAAGACCTCGCATGGCTGGTGCAAGGTCCTTTTTGGGGTAGTTTAGCGCATTGGAAGGGCGCTATGGGTTATTTGTCCGAGAAGATGTATTCATACACTTTGACGGAATATAGTTTGCCGTTAGGCAGGTAGTTGTACTGCTTGGCTTTGGTGCCGTCGGCGTTCCACTCGTATTTGCGGATGCGGACAGGACGGTTGCGGTCGTTGTATTCGACCTCCTCTTTCACTTTGCCCGTTGCATCGTCGTAGGTGCTGGTGACGCGCCATTTCTGGCCGTATGACGCGTACTCTATTTCCTCCACGCAGCGCCCCTGGCTATCATACACTTTGATTCGGTCCAGCCAGCGCGTGTTCGTGTTGTTGTCGGTGTTCCATTCTTTCACCGTCAGGTTCTTGCGTTTCTCGCGTTTGGCCAGTTGCTCGGGCGTCAGAAGACTCTGTGCCGACAAAGTGGTCAAAAGAACAGAACAAAGAGCGAATACAGTGATACTGAAGATTCGGTTTATAAAGTTAGTTGTTTTCATACTTACCAATCCAAATTATATGTGATACCGATGGAGTGCTGATACAGTGTCTCTTCCGTCAGTTCGATTTTTCCTTTATTTTTCGTGATGTTGATGTCGCGGTCGTAGCCGTAGGTGAAACGGTAATAGAAATCGAGTGTGCTAAGCCTGCTCACGCGCCATTTGATGCCGGCTTGCGTTCGTACATCCGAGATAAACTGATGTCCGTTTTTCTGCTGATATTCGGGCGCGTTGAGCGTGTTGATGAGTTCCACCCACAGATACGGTTTAACCGGCTTGCCGGGGATGATAAACTCCGAGCCGACTCGGCTGCGTAACACCCAATTGAACTTGTTCTTTTCCAACGGGTTGACGCTGTCCGTGCGCATGTCCAGCTGTGCCCGCTCACGCAGGTATATCTTCGCGTAATCAAAAGTGTACGAACCCGTTACGCTGAAGAACACACGATGCCGCATCCACTCGTTGACGTCTGCTTTCTTGGCCGCCGACCAGGTGCTGTCCGCCCCGATGATTCTGAAAGTATAGCCCGCATCAAACTTGACGTACTCGATAGGTTTGTAGCCCAGGTCGATTGTGGTGTACGACTTGCGGAAATGGGGGCCGACCATCGAATTATAGACGTCAAATCGTACTTCTTCGCTTATGCCCAAACGGAGACCGTTATGCCATTTCTTGTTGAACGCAGCGCCAGTACGCAGTTGAACTGCCTGCGTGGTGGTGGCAGCCTCGGAGTCGTACTCCCACGCGAAAGCAGATAGGGGCACTAATGCGATGCTGCAAAGCAAGAGGGTCTTTGCGGCTTGTGCAAAGCGATTTTTTATCTTGATGCGAAACGGCCTCATATCATTTGAATTTCGTTATTTGGTCAATACTGTTTACGGTTTTGCCCGGCTCCAGCGGATAGGTCAGTTTGATATACGCCACATCGCGCAGAAAATCAATATGTCCAATCTCCACATCCACCACTTCCAGTCCGGTGCGCTCATGCAGGTCGGCAATGAGGGCGGCACGATTCTCGGGCTTGATGTTCTCAATCTTCTCGTACAGGATAATCTTGGTGGAGAGACATTTGCGTCCGTTCCACTGCTCAAATCCCCACGCCAAAACTAACATCAGTATGTTGGCTATAAGCAACAAATACCATGCCAATCCGTCTGCTTTCAGGCTAAGCGAGTTGATGACCGACAGGGCAATGATGAGGAACATGTAGTTCATCTCACGGATAGGCACCGTTTCCGTGCGGTAACGAATCATGCCGAAGATAGCAAACAAACCGAGCACGAATCCTGTTTGGATGTCCAGAATCTGCATCAGCCACAGCAGCAGGAACATGCCGCTGGAGAAGAGCATGAACTGTACATAATAGTCGCGGCGACGACTGAATCGGTAATAGATGCCGTAAATCAGAATCCACGAAACCAGCAGGTTAAACAGGAACATCAGCGGCATGGTGATGATTTCCTCGCTCACGCCGAGAAGACCGGCTAACGAGTGCATCACATACGAAATACTGTCTTCTGCGCCAAAACGGGCCGCAATAGACGGATCGTTCTCTAAAAACTCCAACGTGGGGTTGGCCAAATCAACTTGTAATAACATATAACTTTTAATTTTCTACTTTCAACTTTCCACGGCTCTGCCGATCGTCCGAGCCTGCGAGGTAAGAACCCTTAACCATGAACCATGAACCCTTAACCATGCACGGCTCTGCCGATCGTATGAGGCTCTGCCGAATTAAGAATTTTCAATTTTCAATTTTCAATTTTCAACGTTTTCTCTATAGCCCGGATTTTGTTTTTGAACCGGTTCTTCTTTATGCCCGGAGTGGTGAGGGCTGTGCCGATGCAGTATTTGCTTATTTTCAGCGGCTTGACGCGGTTTGCCAGCATGATGTCTATCATGTGGGACGGTACGTTTCCGTCGCGTTTGAGTTCGATGATGACCAACTCCGGATAGGTTTTTTTCAGTCCGCTCACTACATTGTCCCACACGAGGTCCAAGTCTATCGTCAGCCTTTCGGTCTTGGCTTTGTTGACCAGGGTGATGCGGTGAAATTTCGTCCACAGATGCGGACTTATCTCCGACCACTCGTACCGGCTTTTGGCGTCGATGAAACTCTCTACGGTCACCGCTTCGTCTTCTTTCTTCTTGTGCTTCAGCACACTTGGCGTGTCTGCCGTGAAGTCGAACCCCGGCACCACGATACGTTTCTTGTTGGTACGCCCTTTGTTGTTCTTGCGCTTGACCTCAAGGAACGTCAGGTCGCTGTCCACATATTGCCTGACGCGTATCTTCTGCCGGGTCAGTTGGCGGTCATGGTGTCGGACGTACATGTCAAGCGTGTCCGTATCGTAGTACATCGTGTCATACGTGGCAACGCGTTTGCCTTCAATCTCCTGCGCAAAATAATCTGCTTGTGCCGCCTCCAAAATAGCTGGCAAAACCGACATCGGCACAACAAACTTGGTGTCGATGCGGTTCATCAGTTTCACGCTCTCCATTTGCGCCAAACTGATTGGCTCAAACGAGCGGATTATATCTTCGACAGACGACCTCATTACC
>ONXE01000180.1 GCA_900321775.1 uncultured Bacteroidales bacterium | reverse complement strand
TGGACTGGATAAGCGCGGTCACGCCCACACCCGTCAGCACGCCCATGAAACGGTTACGCGTCATGGCGCCGAGGACGTTGCGCATCTTGTCGCCAGCCAATTTTTCAAGCCCCTCCGACATGATCTTCATGCCATACAGAAAGAGACCGAGCGAGCCGATGAAGCTCAGAATGTGTAGAAAAGTATTCATTCAACTAATAGCATTTAATGTGAGAGCTCCGTAAATAATCCAGGCGAAAAACGCCAGCAATACAGCTATCCGAGCTCCGTTATAAATTCGTTTTATTCTTTTTACTTTGTTTTTATCCATAGTTCGTATTGTTTTCCGCCGCAAAGGTACAGCGTTTTTATTACAGAGGAATGACAGGACGATGACAAATCGAAAACAAAATTTGTCATTGATTTGTAACGGGCCATATGAGAACATTGGCACAAAAATTGTGGAAGCTGTTTGTATGGAAATGAAGAACAGAACGATTCTGGTTGCGGATGACGAACCGGATATCCGCGAGATTCTTGTCTTTAATTTAGAGCAAGAAGGCTACCGTTGTTTGCAGGCAAGCAATGGTCAGGAAGCCATGCAAATAGCCCGAACCGAGCCTGTGGACCTGGCGCTGCTGGACATTATGATGCCCAACATGTCCGGTCTGGAAGTGGCGGAAGCGTGGCAGAAGTCGGAGAATTGTCCTGCTATAATTTTTCTGACGGCCCTGGGAGAAGAAGCGGATGTGCTGCGCGGTTTTGAGTTGGGCGCGGATGATTATATCCTCAAGCCCTTTTCGCTGAAACAAGTGTTGGCACGCATAGCAGCTGTTATCCGTCGGCGTAATGCGGCGGATATGCCTGTCAAGCCGGAAGAAAACGCCATTGCGTACGAAGATTTGAGGCTGTACGACTCCATGAAAACAGCCACACTCTGCGGCTCTTCCCTGTCGTTGACGCGCATGGAATACGAGCTGTTGGCGTTCTTGCTTCAGCACCCGGACAAAGTCTATTCCCGTGCGGACATCCTGCAATATGTGTGGCCGAACGATGGTCTGGTGCTGGAACGCACAGTAGATGTAACCGTCAACCGGTTGCGGAAGAAAATAGGGCCATACCGTGAACACCTGAAAGCCAAAACAGGATATGGATATTATTGGGAGAAATAAAAACTTCGGACTGGCTCTGTTCTTCGCAATCAGCGCGCTGTTCCTGGCGTACGTGATGATATTCGCAGTATATCAGGCCTATCGCGAACGCGAGTACAAAAAAGAGTTGGCGGGCGTGCGCGTGACTATTATCAATTCCGACGGAGTGGTGCTGATGGATACCGAGAAAGACCCTCACACGATGCCCAACCATCTGCAAAGACATGAGGTTCAACAGGCACTGCAAGAGGGGTACGGGTTCGACATCAGCCGCACAAGCGAGACAGACGGAGAACGGTATTTTTATTCGGCAACATATTTTCCGCAGTCGGGCCAAATCATCCGTTCGGCCATACCCTATCCGGGAGAGAAGGCGAATGGGCACATTACCAATAGAGGATATATCATTCTTTCCGTGATTATATTTCTGCTGCTCACAGCCGCGCTGTTTTTCTACACGCGGCGAGTGGGGCGGTATGTGGACAGTACCATCGAAGATTACCGGCAGAAAGTACGTGTGGCCGAAGAGGAGAAGGTGCGTATCAAGCACGATCTGACCCAAAACACAGCGCACGAACTGAAAACGCCGTTGGCCAGTATTAACGGCTATTTGGAGACACTGGCTTCTCATCCGGATCTTCCGCCGGAGCAACGGAAGCTTTTTTTGGACAAGTGTATGAGTCAGGCGCAGCGCATGACCGACTTGCTGAGCGATATGTCCACTCTCACACGCATGGATAACATGCAGGCGGCTTTGGCAGAGAAGCACCCGGTGGATATAACTGCCATCGCGGAACAAGCGATTGAAGATGTGCGTCCGATGCTGGAGCAGAAACAGATTGTGCTTGCGTGCAATATGCCGCCTCACCTGCCCGCGCAGGGCGATTACAATTTGTTGTACTCCGTTTTCCGTAATATCCTCGACAATGCTATCTTGTATAGCGGTTGCACGGAGATTCGCGTCAACGGCAATGCGCAGTATGAGTTTTCCATCGCGGACAATGGCGCAGGGGTGGAAAAGGAGCATCTGCCGCGTTTGTTCGAGCGTTTCTATCGCGTGGACAAAGGGCGCAGTCGTGCCATGGGCGGAACGGGACTCGGACTAGCCATTGTCAAGAATGCCGTTGCGCTCCATGGCGGCACATGTTGTGCAGAGAACACCCGCCCTCACGGCCTAACCATCCGCTTTAACATTGGTAACAAATAGACGCTTTGCCCTGAAAGCACTTTTTTCTGCCCTAAAAAGGCACTTTTTTGCTTTTTCTGTTGCATATGTCAGAAAAAAGCAGTAACTTTGCAGCCTCAATTGGTACAGATGAAAAAAGTTCTCGCTCTTGGAAATGCGTTGACCGACATCCTCATGCAGGTGTCGGACGAGCAGGTGATGTCGCTGGGCCTGGAGAAAGGCAGCATGAACCATATATCGCTGGAGTCAGCCCGTTATATCCAGGACCGTTTTGCAACGGTGCGTAAGTCGATGATAGCCGGCGGCAGTGCCTCGAACACGGTCAATGCGCTGGCCTCGTTGGGCATACCGACTGCTTTTATCGGCAAGATAGGCAACGACGAGATTGGCGAGTTCTTCCGTCAGAACGCCGAGCGCAACGGAGTCCGACCAATCTTGATGCCGAGCAGGTTGATGTCAGGCAATTGTATCGCGCTGATTACTCCCGACGGCGAGCGCACGTTTGCCACATATCTGGGGGCCGCAGCTAACCTCAAGCCGGAGAATATCATGCCGGAGATGTTTGAGGGCTACAACTACTTCCACATAGAGGGCTATATCGTCCAGAACCACGAACTGATAGAGAAAGCCGTTCGTCTGGCCAAAGAGGCGGGACTGATTGTGTCGCTGGACTTGGCGTCGTTCAATGTGGTGAACGAGAACCGCGATTTTCTGACCGACCTGGTGGAGAAATATGTGGACATCATCTTTGCCAACGAAGACGAGAGTTTCGCGTACACGCACCTGCAGCCGGAGGATTCTGTCGCTGAACTAGCCAAGGAATGCTCTATCGCTGTAGTCAAAGTGGGTAAAAGCGGTTCGTTTGTTCAGCGTGGCGAAGAGCGTATCCATGTGCCGGCAGTCTGCACGCACTGCATCGACTCGACCGGCGCGGGCGACTATTACGCAGCGGGATTCCTGTACGGACTGGCTCACGGTTTTGACCTGAACACCTGCGCGCAGATAGGCACGATGGTGGCGGGCCGTGTATGTGAAGTGCTGGGCGCCAAGTTGTCAGAAGAGACCTGGCGCGAACTGAAAGGCCTAATCAATGCCCTGTTCCTACAATAACGTTTGACTTATTCTATACCTGCGATAACCAGGTTGCGGACATCTTCAATGGCTTGGAGGTGCTGGTCCTCGGTGTAGCCGCTGAGGTCGATAGGTTTGCCTATCTTGAGTTTGATCTTACGTCCGGGATGAACGAGCCATTTGCCTTTGGGCAGAACATCATAGACGCCTGT
>ONXE01000107.1 GCA_900321775.1 uncultured Bacteroidales bacterium | reverse complement strand
GCTCCGGCGCCTATCATGCAATACTCGCCCAGCGTATGTCCGCATACGATGGTGGCGTTGGCGCCTACAGTCGTTCCTTTCTTTAGCAGGGTGGGGCGGTACTCACTTTTGCGGGAAACGGCAGCGCGCGGGTTGAGAACATTGGTGAAGACCATACTTGGTCCAAGAAACACCTCGTCCTCACAGGTAACGCCCTGATAGATGCTGACGTTGTTCTGTACCTTGCACCCCCGGCCCAACGTGACGCCCTCGGCGATGACCACATTCTGCCCGATATTGCAGTTCTCACCCAAATGGCAACCCCTCATCAGGTGAGAGAAATGCCAAACCTTGGTGCCTGCACCTATCTGACAATCGGCATCCACATAGGCTGACTCGTGTATAAAGAACTGTTCCATCATTACTTCATGAAGAGTTTCAGGATATCGTTGCCGTTGGCGTAGATAAGCAGTGCCAACAGTAGGTAGAAACCGATGTTGTTGGCTATTTCCAGGAACTTGTCACCGGGTTTCTTGCCTGTAATCATCTCCCAAAGCACAAAGAGCATATGTCCGCCGTCGAGCCCGGGAATAGGAATGATATTCATGAAAGCCAGGATAATACTGAGGAAAGCGGTCATCAGCCAGAAACTGTGCCAATCCCAGATGGGAGAGAACAACGAGCCGATGGTAGCAAAACCGCCCAGTGATTGTGCCCCTTCTTTAGTGAAGACGAGGCGGAACTGCTTCACGTAGTTGGCCAGCGTCTCCCATCCGTAGTGTATGCCCGCAGGAATGGACTCTATGAGGCTGTAGTCTATGTGCTTGATTGCCAGAAACTCGTTAGGCATTTTCATGTACACGCCCAGTTTGGCTTCGTCGCCCAAAAAGACGCGCACGGTGTGTGTCTCACCGGCACGGACAAACGTGATGTCCACGCTGTCCATAGCATGCTGTGGCAGTTCGGCCACGATGTCTTGGTAGATATACATACTCTTGCCGCCCACACCGATGATGCTGTCACCTGCCATCATCAGCGCCTTGGCAGCGGGACCGTCGGGCAGCAGATCTTGCACTACAAACGGGAAACGGAAATCGCAGAACATGGTTCCCTGATCGGCCAGAATCTTGCGCTCAAAACCATCCGACAATGTCAGATGGATGGTGTCTTGCCCGCGCAATACCTGCACATCGTGTTCGCCGTCCACCACCATCCAGTTGACCAGGTCGGCGCGATTGTCGGGCACACGGTCACCTATGCGGATGATCTTGTCGCCCTGCACGAAACCTTCCGACAACATCGCGTCGGAGAATTGCATGCCGTACTTGGCGCTCTCCAGTGGCATATAATCCTGTCCCCAGTGGTGGAAAACACCGCTGTAGATGATTAGCGCACCAATGAAATTCACCAGCACACCACCGGTGATAATAGGCAGACGTTTCCATGTCGGTTGCGCGCGGTATTCCCACGGATGAGGCGTTGAACCCAACTGGTCTGCGGTTGTCGTCTCATCTACCATACCTGCAATAGCGCAATAGCCTCCCAGCGGCAACCATCCGATACCCCATTCCGTTGTCTCGGGGTACTTGCGCCAATCGTCATCCGCCAATAGCGGCAGATCTTCCGGCTCGATGATAGTGAACTTGGGGTGTCCCTGACGACGCGTGATAGGACGGCCGAAATTGTATTTTTCTTCAATCTCGTCCCATTCCTCTGCTGTCAAAGGCTGTTTCTTTTCGTATCTGCTGCGTACTTTCTCGTCTTTGTCGTCTTCCCACAGAAGCGGATTACCGCTGGCATCCATCGCCACTTTTTGGTTCTCAATCACGTTCTTTGCGAAGAAGCGAACTTGCCATTTGCCGTTGATTTTCTTGGCTCTCACCAGCGAACGCTTGGGGTTGAAGAACATGTAGAACTTGTTTACACGCACTCCGAAAATGCGCGCGAACGTGAAATGTCCCAACTCGTGAATCATCACGAGAAGACTGAGACTCAGTATGAATTGCAGTGCTTGAATAAGTATAGTCATTATAATTTACGATTGGACGATTTACGATTGGACGATTTATAATTTCAGCGAAGCTATTCTTCTTGCTTCGCGGTCGGTGGCGACGTAATCTTCGTATGTGGGTTTGGCAATAATAGGCGCTTCGTCCATAGTCTGAGCGATGATCTCTGCCATTCTCAGGAAAGGAATCTTGCCTTGCCGGAAAGCAAGGTTAACAACCTCATTGGCGGCATTTAGTGCGCAGGGGATGTTCCCCCCGCGAGAGGCCGCTTTGTACGCAAGCCCGAGACACGGAAACCGCTGCATATCAGGCTCCTCAAATGTCAGATGGCCGGTTTTGAACAAATCCAAACGCGGCAAATCGGCTGCTATTCGTTCAGGGTAGGTAAGGGCGTAGAGAATGGGTAACCGCATGTCCGGAGCCCCCAATTGGGCTTTGACCGCGCCATCCGCAAACTGAACGGCAGAGTGTACAATAGACTGTGGATGCACCAATACCTGGATTCTGTCCACATCTACGCCGAACAGCCATTTGGCCTCAATAACCTCGAACCCCTTGTTCATGTATGAGGCCGAGTCGATGGTTATCTTGTCACCCATCTGCCAGTTGGGGTGCTTCAGCGCGTCGGCAGCTGTTGCGCGGGCTATCTGTTCCATCGACCAGGTGCGGAACGGGCCACCGCTGCACGTGAGCAGGATCTTCTCAATCTCGTTGTTCTGCTCACCTGCCAGACTCTGGAAAATGGCCGAGTGCTCACTATCTACGGGCAAGATGGCAGCATGATGCTCTATTGCCAAACGGCAAATCAGTTCGCCTGCCACTACCAGTGTCTCTTTGTTCGCCAAAGCGATGGTTTTGCCCTCGCGGATAGCTTCTATGGTAGGACGCAAACCGGCATAGCCGACCATTGCTGCCACCACGATATCTATACACGGGAAAGTGACCATCTCGGCGATAGCGTTGGCTCCGGCCCAAACTTTGACGGGCATATCTGCTAACGCTTCCTTCAATTGCGGATATAGCTGTTCATCGCCGATGCATACCACCTCCGGATGAAACTCGCGCGCCTGCGCGACAAGTTTATCTATAGACGTGTGCGCGCATATAGCGTACACTTCGAATCGCTCGGGGTATTTACGCACCACATCCAGTGTTTGCGTGCCGATACTGCCCGTCGAACCTAATATCGCAAGCCTCTTCATTGTTGTCTTTTCTTCTAAACTTCTTTACGCCTCACTTTGCAATGTACTTTTGTCGTCGCTTCTTTCTCCTTTACTCCTAAAAACTAATCACTTCTTCCGGATTCAGTACTAACCCGCGCTGCCACAACTCAAACCGCATCGTCTCTTGTGCCACAAGCCCCAGCGTCTCTCCGGCTTGCACACTCGCGCCTACTTGTTTGAACGGTTTCAGTAGGCCGTAGTACATACTCAGGTAGTCAGCATCGTGTTGTACCATCAGCATCCAGCCTTCGTCGGGCACGTAATCTTCATACACGATTGTTCCGGTCAGCGTGGCCGCTACACTGGCATCTTTCTGCGTGTTTACCACAATGCCGAAGCGTCCTTCGCTCAGGTTGAAAGGCTCGGTGACTACACCGTTAGCAGGACGGAAAAACGAATGCACAGGGTAGGAGGTCGTCTGGTCAAACAGCAATAGGTTGTCCTTCTCCCGCGCTTCATAGTCGCGTTGGAAATCTTCCAACACCTGCGAGCGCTCCGCCAGCATGGCCTCTTTTTGTTTCTGTTCCAGCGAATCCAGCGGTGGCAGCGAGTCTGTATGCACGTTCCCGCTGACCACATCGCGAATACTGTTCAGGTACACGGCGCGCAGTTCCATCTCCTGCTGAAGCGAGTCCAGACGGTAGGTTTGCGCAATGAACTCTTTGCGGAGGTCTTCATTATATCCCGGCAAGTAGTTCCTTAGCGGTGTGGCCCATATGATCAGCATCAGCAGGAAAAAGGCCACAACAAACGCCGCGATGAACAACCCCAGGAGGTTCACCAGCGACGTACGCATGTGAAATCGTTCTTCCGAGGTCTCATCGTTCATCACAGCCAAACGGTACTTGGTCCGCAGCCGCTTCTTTACACTTTTTTCCTGTTTTGCCAAACTCTAAACTCTAAACTTTAAACTCTTAACTAATAATACTGCATCCTTCACACGGTTTCAACTGCTTGAAGAAGTCGTTCCCTTTGTCATCCACCAGGATGAAAGCAGGGAAATTCTCCACTTCAATCTGCCAAATGGCCTCCATACCCAACTCGGGGTACTCCAGACACTTGATAGACTTGATGTTGTTCTGCGCCAGAATAGCAGCCGGACCACCAATGGAGCCCAGGTAGAAACCGCCGTGTTTCTTGCACGCGTCGGTCACAGCCTGCGAACGGTTGCCCTTGGCCAGCATGATCAGCGAGCCGCCGTGATCCTGGAACTCGTCCACATACGGGTCCATACGTCCTGCTGTGGTCGGACCCATCGAACCGCATGCCATGCCTGCAGGAGTCTTGGCCGGACCGGCGTAGTAGATGGGATGCTCTTTCATATACTGCGGCATACCTTCGCCTGCGTCCAAACGTGCCTTCAACTTGGCGTGCGCAATATCTCTTCCTACAATAATTGTGCCATTCAGCGACAAACGGGTGCCAATCGGATATTTTGTCAGAATCTTGCACACATCTGCCATCGGCTGGTTCAGGTCAATACGAACGGCATCGCCCTCACCGGCTTGACGCAGTTCCTCGGGAATCAGCGAACCCGGATTGTCATCCATCTTCTCAATCCAGATACCGTCTTTGTTGATCTTGGCCTTGATGTTGCGGTCGGCCGAGCAACTTACGCCCAAACCTATCGGACAACTTGCACCATGTCTTGGCAAACGAACCACTCGTACATCGTGAGCCATATATTTGCCGCCAAACTGTGCACCCAAACCGATTTTGTAAGCCTCCTGCAGTAGCAGTTTCTCCAACTCGATGTCACGGAAAGCACGACCGGTTTCGTCGCCTGTGGTAGGCAACTCGTCATAGTAATGCGTCGAGGCCAGTTTCACGGTCAGCAGGTTCTTCTCAGCCGAAGTGCCGCCGATGACAATGGCAATATGGTACGGAGGACAAGCAGCCGTACCCAAGCTCTTCATCTTCTCCACAAGGAATGGAATCAGTGTGCCCTGGTTCTGGATCCTGGCCTTCGTCTCCTGATACAGATACGTTTTGTTGGCGCTGCCGCCACCCTTTGTTACGCACAAGAAACGGTATTCCATTCCTTCCGTGGCCTCAATATCAATCTGCGCCGGCAGGTTGCATTTGGTGTTCACTTCCTCGTACATGCTCAACGGAGCATTCTGGCTGTAACGCAGATTCTCCTCGGTATAGGTCTTGTACACGCCCAGCGAAAGCGCCTCTTCATCTTGATAACCCGTCCACACCTGCTGACCTTTCTCGCCGTGGATGATAGCCGTGCCCGTGTCTTGACACAACGGCAATTGCCCGCGCACGCATACCTCCGCGTTCCTCAAAAAAGTCAAAGCTACGTATTTGTCGTTGGCACTTGCCTCCGGGTCGCGAAGAATCTTGGCTACTTGCTCGTTGTGACTCCTGCGGAGCAGAAAACTTACGTCACGGAAGGCGGCATTGGCCATTTTTGTCAAACCCTCTTTCTCAATCTTCAGAATAGGATGACCTTCAAACTCGCTGACAGACACGTAGTCTTTCGTCAACAGATAATACTCGGTTTTGTCTTCCCCGAGCTGGAACATTGGTGCATACTTGAATTCCATAATGCTATATTGTTTAATTCGTTTCTCGTTTTTTTCGACCCGCTTTCGCGCAAAAACCTCTATATATTTTAGCGACCCCCTTCGTACTACCTCCTATATACCTTGCGTACTTTCTTCTTATCAGGGTGCATCGTTTCTTGCACGTTTAGGAACAAAAAAGCCTGCAAAGTTACGCAAAATTTCTCAAAAAAGCAAATTTTTTGCCTAAAAACGCACTTTTTTTTCATTTTTTTGCATTTTTATTTGGTCAATTCAAAAAAAAGCAGTACCTTTGCAGCCGCTTTTGAAAAAAACAGGCGATGAACTGGCGCAGAGGTCAGGAAGTGATGAACCGTTTGGGGAGCTTACTGAGGAGGACTGTTAAGGGGAGCCGGTGCGTGTACGATGCTAGCTGTGCACACAACTTTCGAAAGCCGTCCCACCAAGGCGCTTGGTGGACGTTAAAGGTCTTCCTAGCTCAGTTGGTAGAGCAACTGACTCTTAATCAGTGGGTCGAGGGTTCGAGCCCCTCGGAGGACACACCAGGAGTGCTTAACGGCACTCCTTTTTCTTTGCTGTTGGAGGCAATCTAAACTTTTTTTTATTTTTTTTGCCTAAACTCTTGCACAATTCAAAAAAAAGTATTATCTTTGCAGCCGCAAAGGTTTTGCTTTTTGTGTAAAATTACCAAAGTAACTAATAAACAAACATATATGGGACTTTTTTCTTTAACGCAAGAGATTGCCATTGACCTCGGAACGGCGAATACCGTCATTACTTGTGAAGGACAGGTGGTGGTGGACGAACCCTCTGTGGTGGCTATTTCGATAGCAGACAACAAAATGGTTGCCGTGGGCCGGAAAGCGCAGCAGATGATTGGTAAAGGCGGCAACATGATTCGTACAGTTCGCCCCCTCAAAGACGGCGTCATAGCCGA
>ONXE01000176.1 GCA_900321775.1 uncultured Bacteroidales bacterium | reverse complement strand
GAGTGTCAGCTGGAGTTGAACAAACTGTTCGACGCTATCCAGAAGAGCTTAGAATAAATATGCAGATAATCAAAACAAAAGCAGAGCTGCAACAAACCGTTGCGGCATGTAAACAACAGGGGAAAACAATAGGCCTTGTGCCTACTATGGGCGCGCTACACGAGGGACACGCCTCGCTCATTAGACGCAGCGTCAACGACAATGCCGTGACGTTTGTTTCCGTGTTTGTCAATCCAACCCAGTTCAACAACAAAGAGGATTTGGCCAAGTACCCGCGCGACCTGATGCGTGACGCGGAATTACTCAGCAACATCGGCGTGGACTTCCTGTTCGCCCCGACGCCTGAGGAAATGTACACGCCGGAAGAGATGAACACCACCTTCGAATTCGACTTCGGAGGACTTGACCAAGTGATGGAAGGCAAGATGCGCCCGGGCCATTTTAACGGCGTCGTGCAGGTAGTAAGCAAGCTATTCCTCCTCGTTCAGCCCGACCGCGGCTACTTCGGCGAGAAGGACTACCAGCAACTGGCCATCATTCGTCGAATGAAGGAAGTGATGCACTTCGACCTACAGATAATTGGCTGTCCTATCGTTCGCGAGAAGTCAGGATTGGCCCTTTCGTCGCGCAACGAACGCCTCTCGCAGGGCGAAAAAGAGACCGCAGTGAATATCTCGCGCGTCCTCTTTGCTTCGCTGGATTATGCCAAGGCTCACAGCGTCAGCGAAACGCAGCAGTGGGTAATCGACCAAATCAATGCAGTCGAGGGACTCGAAGTGGAGTATTACGAGATAGTGGATCAGACGACGCTTCAGCCCGTGGCGGACTTCTCGCACGCCATCGGCTGCGTGACCGTGTATTGCGGGCCCGTACGATTGATTGATAATATCAAGTACTAACTGTCAAGAGTCTCGGATTAAGGGTGAAAGTAGTTGTAGATCGAAATATTCCGTACGTGAAGGGCTTTTTGGAGCCTTGGTTTGACGTGCAGTATATCGACCAAACGGACTTCACGCCGGAAGTGGTTCGTGATGCTGATGCGCTCTTGATTCGCACCCGCACTCGCTGCAACGAAACGCTGCTCCGGGGTTCTCGGGTGCAGTTCATTGCTACGGCCACTATCGGCTTCGACCAGATTGACACTGATTATTGTGCCAAGAATGGAATAGCCTGGACAAACAGCCCTGGCTGTAACGCGCAAGGTGTGTGCGACTACGTGGAAACGGTGTTGGACAAGCTGGTGCACGATGCTGCCAACAAGACCTTAGGTATAGTGGGCGTAGGTCACGTAGGCAAACTGGTTGAGCAAATGGCTCGTCATCGAGGCTTCCACGTCCTCTTGTGCGACCCGCCAAGAGCTGAAATGGAAGGTCCGGCTGGCTTCGTCTCTCTCGAGGAAATCGAATCCAAGTGTGACATCATCACGTTCCACGTGCCACTGACAAGAGAGGGTAAACACCCGACTTGGCACATGGAAACCTGCACCCACCTGAAACCGAACACGTTGCTTATCAACGCAGCCCGAGGGGGTGTTATAGACGAACAAGCCCTGCTTAAGGCCGGCAATCCCTGCGTTATCGACACTTGGGAGAACGAGCCGCACGCCAACAAAACGCTGATTGAGCATGCCTTGTTGGCCACCTACCATATCGCCGGCTACACCCGCAGAGGCAAGTACAACGCTTCGCAAATGGTGGTGGACGCGCTGTTCGAACATTTCGGATTGCCCCGACAAGTACTACCCGGCAAACCCGAGGACGCCCCGCATATCTGGGACATCGACGCTGTCAGCAACCAACTAAAGGCCCACCCGGAGAACTTCGAAACCCTCCGCGAGACCTACCAACTAAGATAAAATTGTAAATTTAAATCGTAAATAGTAAATAGTCCCACGCGCCAGCGATCGTCCGTGAAGAAGCCACTCGGCTTGTGGCTTCGAGTTTGAGCGCTGCGGAAGCAGATCAAGCGAAAGCATAGAAATCACTTAGCGCAGGAAAGAATCGTCAATATTATGGCTTATCAAAAACTTACGCCCAGAAGCGAGAACTACTCGCAATGGTACAACGAACTGGTGGTAAAAGCAGACCTTGCGGAGCAATCTGCAGTCCGTGGCTGTATGGTAATCAAACCTTACGGCTATGCAATTTGGGAGCGTATCCAGGCCGGTCTGGATGCACGCTTCAAACAGAAAGGCGTGCAAAACGCTTATTTCCCCCTACTTATCCCGAAATCTTTCCTCAGCCGTGAGGCCGAGCATGTGGAGGGTTTCGCCAAAGAGTGCGCAGTAGTGACGCACCATCGTCTGATGAACGACCCAAACGGCAAAGGTGTTGTGGTTGACCCCAATGCCCGTCTGGAAGAAGAACTCATCATCCGCCCGACCTCGGAGACCATCATCTGGAGCACATACAAGAACTGGATCTCGTCCTATCGTGACCTGCCAATCCTCTGCAACCAGTGGTGTAACGTGATGCGTTGGGAGATGCGTACGCGTCTGTTCCTCCGTACGGCCGAGTTCCTTTGGCAGGAAGGCCATACCGCCCACGCCACCAAGGAAGAGGCCGAGGACTTCGCACAGCAGATGCTGGACGTCTATGCCGACTTTGTCGAGTCAGTAATGGCTATCCCTGTTCTCAAGGGTGTCAAGTCGCCTAACGAGCGTTTTGCGGGCGCACTCAACACCTACTGCATCGAGGCTATGATGCAGGATGGTAAGGCACTGCAGGCCGGAACCAGCCATTTCCTGGGACAGAACTTCGCCAAGTCGTTCGATGTGACTTATCTGACCAAGGAGAACAAACCCGAGTACGTTTGGGCAACTTCTTGGGGCGTAAGTACCCGACTCATGGGTGCGCTCATCATGACCCACTCCGACGACAACGGCCTCGTCCTGCCGCCGCATCTGGCTCCTATCCAAGTGGCCATCGTGCCTATCTTCAAGCAGCAGGAACAGCTTGACGCTATCCTCACCAAGATTAATCCTATCGCCGACCAACTCAAGGCGCTGGGAATTCGTGTCAAAGTGGACACAGCCGACAACATGACTCCGGGCTTCAAGTTCGCCGAGTACGAGATGCGCGGCGTACCCGTACGTCTGGCTATCGGCGCACGCGATATCGAAAACGGAACCATCGAAGTGGCTCGCCGCGACACTCTCACCAAAGAGACCTTGCCTATCGACGGAATAGTGGAGCATATCACTGCACTCCTCGAGGAGATTCAGGCCAATATCTTCAAGAAAGCACTGGATTTCCGCATCGCCAACACGCGCAACTGCGACTCGTGGGAAGAGTTCCAGACCGAGATTCAGAAAGGCGGATTCCTCGCCTGCCACTGGGACGGAACGCCTGAGACGGAAGAGAAGATCAAAGAGCTCACCAAGGCCACCATCCGCTGCATACCTTTGGACGCGCCCGCGGAGGAAGGCAAGTGCATCTATTCCGGCAAGCCCTCGCACAGACGGGTTATCTTCGCGATAGCGTATTAAGGAAGGTTCGAAGGTTCTTTATTCGGCAAAGCCTCATACGATCGGCAGAGCCGTGCAAAAGTTCAAAGGTTCAACCCTTAACCATTAACCCTTAACCATTAACCAACTCTCCTAATGGAGTGTAAGTGATGCGTATGGTCTCCTACTTTGTAGAGGGTATTGTTCTCGGAAGAGATGATACCCTCTTCATCTATTTTCTCCACTTT
>ONXE01000106.1 GCA_900321775.1 uncultured Bacteroidales bacterium | reverse complement strand
ACGGAAGACAGCATCGCCATCTACCGCTGGAACGAGATAGACAAAGAGCATTATTTCATCGGGCGGGGTACGTACACCGGCAAACTGCCCGTTGGACGAAACCGAATCACGCTGGAGAACCTGGACGGCATTACCTGCGACTACAATATGTTTGTCAATGAAGGCACCGGCAATCCCTCCGCGAAGTTCGATTTCACGCGCAAACTGATGGTTCGTACCAATGTGTTCGGCAGACCGAGTATTCGCTTGCAAAGTGACCGTGGCAGTTATGATATCAAGGCCAACAAGAAAGTCAAGGTGACGCCGCAGAAATACAAAATGTACATCAGCAAAGACGGTTACGAGACCTATGTGGACAGTGTGGATATGTCTGCGCCGTATGTGACCAAGCGTGTATATTACGCGCAGTTGCATCGCTTGGGTGACACCATCCAGACCCGTTCCGAGGGGCCGAGACGCTCCACTTCCAGAGTGCTGCAGCGCTTCTACGACAATGCCGGAACATGGTTCATTGGCATCATTGACGCAGGTTACACCTACTCGTTCGCCGACACGGCGCATATCTTGCATTTGGGTCTTGTACCATTCCGATACAAGATGTTGGGCGTGTCCTTGCTGGACTTCGAAACCAACGTGTCAGGACGTGTAGAAGACTCCGAGTTCCGCAACTTGTGCTACGTGCCCAAGTTGTCGCTGGTACTGCCCTGTGGTGAGGGATTTGGCTTCACGCTATACGGCAGTATGGCTATCAACCTGATGGACAAGAAATACGGTAACCCGACGCGCATGCACATCATAGGCGGCGCTTCGATGCTCATCAATGGCGCAGGCAAAGTGCCGGTGAACATCTTCGGCGAATACCGCTGGCCTGTCAAGGGTGTGGAACCGCCGAAAGAGCATAAGGAAATGCTGTTCCGCGTGGGCCTGAATATCGCTGTGGGAATAGACAGATAGTTGAAAGTTGAAAGTTTATAGTTGAGAGTTGAGAGTTGAGAGTTGGTAAAAACATAGAATCGTGGCAGGGGAAGTGGGAGATGTTCTCACCCCGGAAGCAGATGTTTCTGGAAACGGCGTTTCACGTGGCCGGAATCACGCTGTTAGCGATACTGATGACACGGTTCGTCATCTACGATTTCTCGTCTTTGTCAGCTTTTATGCCCATGGAGAAAGCCACGGACTTCGAGATGTCGGACCTGTACAACGCCGTGGAAGAGAACAAGGCGGAGCATCATCTGAGTCAGGATGTGTGCGTCATCAGCGTTGACAACTGCAACCGCGAGGGCGTGCTGGACGTGGTGAACATGGTGTCGGCTTACGGCCCTGCCGCTATTGGTTTGGACATCGTTTTTCCCTGGCCTGAGCAGGACAACAGTTACCTGCTTTCCACGCTGTCGGAGACACCGGACCTGGTTTGCGTGAACAAAGTGCAGCCCACAGAAGATGACCCGACGTGCTACGAGGTAGTGCCGACATCGTTTTACGAGTCGATAATCAGTCCGCACTACGGGCACGCCAAACTGGTAGCCTACTCCACCCGCGCTGTGGTTCGGCGGTTCTACTCGTACGTGCTAACTGCAGAAGGTGACACGTTGTTGAGTCTGCCTGCGGCTTTGGCCAAGACGGCTCGTCCAGAGTGCTACGAAGAGTTGTTGCGGCGCAATACGCAGGAGGAAATCATCGACTACACAACTCGCGAGATTCCCGTCTATACGGCAGAAGAACTGCTGGAGGGGAAATTGGGCGCAGAGGTTCTTAGTGGCAAAGTGGTGCTGTTAGGCGATGTGAACAACATGCAGGACTCGTATCTCACACCTTTGAATGGGACAATAGCCGGGGTGATGATTCACGCCTGCGCCACACAGACTATTCTGTCCGGCAGTTACATCACCGTCACACCGCCTTGGGTCAACTGGTGTATGGGTATCCTATTGTGTATCATTCTGGCGGCACTACTGATGGAAGCCCGAAACCGCATGTCCAACGTGGGCAGTATGGTCATCCGTCTTGCACAGGTGGCTATCATGTATCAGATTATCGTTTTCGGCTGCAAGTACTACGCCGAACAACATATGTACCTCGATTTCTCGCCTTCGCTGTTGATGATTGGCCTCAGCGCGCTGGCTTTTGACATATGGTTCGGATTGTACGGTATAGTCAAATTTGTACAACATAAAATAAGTATGAAATGAAGAAAATTCTGTTGTTAACGCTTGTTCTGGCCGGCAGCATCACGCTGCTTGCCAAACCGTCATCATATGTAGTGTATGAGTATCGCGGAGAAGTGATGTGCAAACCCTCCGGCGCGCAGAAATGGATGCCGATAGAGAAGAACATGTCGCTGAATATCCTGGACTCTATCGCTATCCCCGAGGGAGAGTACTTGCGTCTCAAGGACGAGTTGGGAGATGGCGTTTATCGCTCTGTTTCAGCAGGTAAGATGCGCGTGATGGACTTGGTGGTTCTGGCCCGCAAACAGAGCCGTCAGAGAGTTGAGATGCAAGTCAACGACAACATCAAACGTACCATGAAGCAAGAATCACCGTCCATGAACGTGTACGGTACCGGCACGCGAACTATGGAGGAATACGAAGACTCCGTAGCTCAAGCCGCTCAAGACAATATACCTGAAATCACCAAAGACAGCATCAAGAAATGAAGCGAACTCTACTCACACTCAGCACATTAGCGTTGGTTTTCGGCATGCATGCACAGACTATCAAGTCCGGCAAGATGCAGTACGAAATCACTGACGCTGCAGCAAAAGAAGTGCAACTCCTTCGTGGTACCGATACTACCATTACCGAACTTGTTGTGCCGGCTACGATACAATACAAACAGGGCAAGAAAAAAGCCGTTACTTATCGCGTAACGAGTATTGCCCGGGACGCGTTCCGCGAGAAGACGCATCTGACATCAGTGACGTTGCCGGATGCTATCCGCAGCCTGGAAGACTCGCTGTTTATGGGCTGCACTGCCCTCACGTCCGTTTCGTTCTCCGACAGCCTGGAGCAGATCGGCAAGGCCGTTTTCTATGGTTGCTCTTCGCTGGAGCAGATTACGTTGCCGGAGGAGATTGAGGAAATCGGGGACTACTTGTTTTATGGCTGCGAGGCGCTGAAGACGTTGCCTATCCATGATGAAGTGGAGGAGATTGGTGATTATGCTTTTGCAGGCTGTACAGGCCTCGAATCAGCGCTGCTTTCTGACGAAGTGACCAAGATAGGCGAGAAGGCTTTTCAGGGCTGCACAGGGCTGAAGGAGTTGCGCATAGGACAAGAAGTCAAGCAGATAGGCGACGAGGCTTTTGCGGGCTGTGACGCGTTGCAGCGCATCCAGTGGCACCCCAAACGCTACAATAAGGCCGCGCCTTTCAAGGGAGCCAAACTGTCGGATGTAACCTCTTTTGTAGTAGGCGAGCGCGTGACCATTCTGCCGGCCCAGATCTGCGCAGGCATGAGCAACCTGACCTCGCTGACCCTGCCTAACGGCATCAACAAAATAGGTGAAGCGGCTTTCCGCAGTTGCGCCAAACTGCAACATATCGATTTGCCGGCTTCGCTGACGTGCATCGAGAAAAGTTTGTTTACCGGTGCCAGAAGCCTGAGTGCTATTGTCATTCCGGATCGCGTCAAGACGATAGAAGCAGAGGCGTTCTATGGGTGTGTGGGGTTGCAGTCGCTCACTATAGGCGAGAATGTCACGACTATCGACAAGTATGCTTTTTCGGGCTGCAGCAGCTTGACAGAACTCGTGCTGTCGGACAGCGTACATATCATAGGCGAAGGCGCATTTGCGTCGTGCAAAGAACTGCACTCTGTGACTTTCGGCTCGGGTATTGACAGTATTGCTCCCAGTGCTTTCCGTAACGCCAACAACATCACGACACTGGAATGGCGTGCAGCCAACTACCCCAAGGGTAATCCTTTCCGTGGCATTAACGTGAGCAAAGTGACCTCGCTTCTGATACACGATGAGGTGGAATCGCTGCCTCCATATTTCTGCGCAGGAATGAACAATCTGGAGCGCATACATATACCGAATAGCGTTGTAAGTATCGAAGAAAATGCTTTCGCAGGTTGCAACAAACTGAGAAACGTAGTTTTGGGTCGTGGTATACGTCGCATCGGAAATCACGCTTTCTCGGAATGTGCGGCACTGGAGTCTGTGGTTATCCCGAACAATGTGGCTACTATTGCTCCCTATGCTTTTTACAGTTGCACAGCATTGAAGGCGCTCAGCATCGGCGACAATGTGCGTATCATCGCAGACCATGCTTTTGGATACTGCCCCAGCCTAACCTCTATCACGTTCGGGCAGAACATGACCAGCATCGCGAAGTGCGCGTTTGAGGGTTGCACAGGACTGACCAAAGTTACTATTCCGGCCAGTATCACCAGTATTGCGGAAGGAACGTTCCAGGGCTGCAGCGCCATCGACACGCTGACGATAGGTGAAGGTGTGCGTACCATAGGCAAGAACGCATTCAGCGGCTGCATCGCACTGACCGCTATCATCAGTTACTCCGGCGTGCTGGAAGCCGAACCCGAATGCCGCGACATCTTTGAGGGGGTGAACAAAAGTGCTTGCACCCTGTTCCTTGCCAACGAGAACAAGAAATTGTACAAGTCCTCGTGTGATTGGGCCGATTTCAAGATCAAACCACTGCCAAAAAAGAAATAATATATTCCACTCAAAATGAGTAATTTTTTAAAGAATCGTCACATTGGTCTCTCAGAGGAAGACCGTAAAGTAATGCTGCAGGCCGTAGGCGCAGCTGGTATCGAACAATTGCTGGAGGAAGTGATTCCCGAAAACATCCGGTTGCGAAAGCCGCTGGATTTGCCGGAAGCACTGACAGAACAGGAGCATTTGGACTATATGGCTCAGTTAGGCGCAGAAAACCAGCCGCTTAAGACCTACATAGGCCGCGGATGGTACGACACGCTCACTCCGGCTGTCATCGTCCGTAATGTACTGGAGAACCCCGTTTGGTACACCAGTTACACTCCGTATCAGGCAGAGATTTCTCAAGGTCGTCTGGAGGCCCTGTTTGTGTATCAGACTATGATTAGCGACCTGACCGGGCTGCCTCTGGCTAACTGCTCGTTGCTGGATGAAGCCACTGCTGCCGCCGAGTCTGTTACGATGATGCGCAACCTGCGTAGTCGTGACCAAATCAAAGCCGGGGCGAACAAAGTGTTTGTGGATGAGCGCATTTTTGCCAACACCCGTTCCGTAATGCAGACACGCGCTTTGGGTCAGGGGATAGAACTGGTGTTCGGACGTTATGCCGATTTCCGCTTCACGCCAGAAGTGATTGGCGCAGTGGTGCAATGGCCCAATTCGGACGGTTCCATTGAGGACTACTCGTATTTCGTAGAAGAGGCACATAAGGCCGGATCCAAGGTGACGGTTATCGCAGACCTGATGGCATTGGCTTTGCTCAAGTCTCCGGGTTCGTGGGGCGCTGACATTGTCTGCGGTACGGCACAACGTTTTGGTTTGCCTATGGGCTTTGGAGGTCCTACTGCGGGCTATATGGCCACAAAAGATGAGTTCAAACGTGACATGCCGGGTCGTATCATCGGTCTTAGTAAAGACACCCACGAACGTCCTGCTTATCGCTTGGCGTTACAGACGCGCGAACAGCATATCAAACGTGAGAAAGCCACGTCGAACATCTGCACGGCAGAGGCGCTCAGTGCCATGATGGCGGGCTTTTACGCCGTTTATCACGGCGCAGAGGGCATCCGCGAGATTGCAGAGCATATCCACGGAAAAGCCGTTTATCTGAGCGAACTGCTGCAGGCATATGGTTACAATCAGGAGAACACGCAGTTCTTTGACACCCTGAAGATATGGTTGCCGGAAGGACTGAAAGTAAGCGACTTCCGCAAGATGGCCGAGGATGCGGGCGTGAATTTCTACTATGACGCAGAGGGCTGGATAGGTTTGTCTATCGATGAAGCTACGCGTCTGGAGGACATGAACGTACTGATTGAGTTGTTTGCCAACGCAGTGGACGGCATGGCTCCGGAGGTAATGAAAGAGAAGGAGTTTGAGGGCTTGTGGGCTATTGACGAGGAGATGATGCGCGAAGTGGATTATCTGCAGGCAGACGTGTTCCGCTGCTATCATACCGAGACGGAGATGATGCGTTATCTGAAACGTCTGGAACGCAAGGATATCAGCCTGACACACAGCATGATTCCTCTGGGTTCGTGTACGATGAAGTTGAACCCCGCTGCTGCGATGATGCCTGTCACCTTCCCGGGCTTTGGCGCGATTCATCCGCTCACTCCGGAAGACCAGGTGCAGGGTTATATCGAGTTGTTGGAAGACCTGAAACAGAAGTTGGCGGTGATTACCGGTTTTGCTGCTACCACGCTGCAGCCCACCTCTGGTGCTGCGGGCGAGTATACGGGTCTGGTGGTTATTCGCGACTACCATCTGCAGAATGGTCATCCCGAGCGTAAAGTGTTGCTGATTCCTGCCTCGGCTCACGGAACGAACCCCGCCTCGTGTGTGCAAGCCGGTTTCGAACCCGTGGTTATCCGCTGCGATGAAGGCGGAAACACCGACCTGCAGGATTGGGAGCAGAAAGCATCTGAGAACAAAGAGCGTCTGGCAGGTTGTATGATTACCTACCCTTCGACACATGGTATTTTCGAGATGGAAGTGCGCCGTATGTGCGATATTATCCACAAGAACGGAGGTCTCGTCTATATGGACGGA
>ONXE01000104.1 GCA_900321775.1 uncultured Bacteroidales bacterium | reverse complement strand
CGTGTCGGATACATGGTATGATGGCTCGGGCAATCGTTACAGCCAGACGAACGTAAACTTCAACTACGGAGGCCTCTATGCTACGGCATTCATGATTGGTGTTCGCTACAAGTTCTAATCTTGTGACTACAACGAATCAAAAAGGCGACCTTCGGGCCGCCTTTTTTAATGTTAATTATTAATCGTTTCTGGTCAGTGGCTCGAGGATGTTGGAGCGGGTGGGGTCGAGTGACATGAGCAGGTCGTAGATGGCGCTGTCGTAGATGGCGCTTTTCTCGGCTCGCTCGGCGCCGGAGAAGATGTTGACCAGTTCGTCCAGTTTGGCGTCGAGGAACATAGCCACGGTGATGTTGGCGGAGCGCGCTTTGTTGGTCTCGCGCAGCACCTCGAGTCCGGTTGCTATGCGCGCGCGGCTGTTGCTCACGTTGGCTTGCATCTCGTCCAAACCCATGCGGTGGTACTCGTAGAAGAAATTGCGGTAGGGCTTGAAGGCCTCGTCCATCAGTTCGTTAACAATGACGTACCGTCCACTGCTGGACTTGAATCCGCCTCCGCTGCGGGAGAACTGCCACCCCGAAGCCTCGCCTTCCGTCAGGTCAGAAGCCGTCTGGGCTGCGCTGACGATGTTCTCGCACTGCTGAAAATATGGCGTGCCGCCCAAGCGCTGGTAACTGTCGGCATCCATGCCCAGAATCAGGTAGGCGTAGTACGCCAGCATGGCCGTGAGGTTGGTCTGAAAAACGTTCTGCTGGTAGAGCAACTGGTCGTAGGCCTGATACTTGAAGTTGAACGCCTTGTCGCGCATGTTCAGCACCGTGGTCGTGTAGGTGGTGTTATACACGGGCCGCGACGCCTGGATCGTGGCCTCGCAGACGAACTCGCCATTGTTGACAGCCTTGACGATGATCAGGATGTTGCAGTCGATTTTCTCGATAGGCGTGTAGGTGAGGTTGGTCCAGCGGTTGGTGTTCATAAACTCCGTGACCGACTGCTTGAGCGCCTCGAAGGTCTCTTTGCTGGAGCCCTCAATCTGGTCGGAGTTGATGGTGATGTTGCAGTTGAGTTCCTGTGCACGCAGCGCGGGAACGAGCATAGCCGCCAAGGCGAGTATGAGCAGAGTACGTTTCATTCGGTGATGGAGAGAATAGCCCCTGTGCGGGTGTTGAACAGGATATGCGGTTGGCGGCGGATGAGGTCTTGCGGCAAGGCCACGCTTACGCCGAACTGTGCTACGGGTACGGCTTTGTCAATCAGCGTTTTACCTTTGTTGTCCGTCACTTGCACGCTGACCTCGCCCGGGATGTTGTAGCGAATGTCGGAAACGGCCTTGGGTTTCTCCTCGGAGGGCTGCAACTCTTTCTTGCTGACGGTCATGTTCAGCATCACCGGCTCGCCGCTAAGGTCGTCAGCAGCCACGGGTCCCGCGAAGCGCGAGAATCGCAGCAGCACTTTTCCCTGCTCGTCCTGTTCGGGCGTGAGGTAGATGATTTTGTGGTGCTTGCGGCTCTTGGTCTCGCCCACAAACAGCGCCACCAGTTCGGCTTCCTGTTCCTCCAGTTTGTCCAACATCAGACCAAGCATCTTGCTGTCGGCAGGCATGTGCTCCACTTCGCCGGAGATGAGGTTCGTGCGGGCTTCGCGGATGCGGTAGATCTGCTTGGCAGCAGCCTCCGCCATCTTGGCCTTGGAGGAAGCGAACAGCGCCTCTTCTGAAAGCGGAGCCAGGCCTGCGCCGGTTTTCTTGCCTCTGGGCGCTTTGGGCTGCTCGGAGTTGAAGACGTTGTCTCTGGTTTTCTCCTCTTGCTGCTCGGCGTTGAAAGCCACCAGCAGACCTTTCTTGTCCAGAATAATGTTGGCTTTCTGGCTGCCTGAAGGCGTGAGCGTGTACGCGCGGTCGGGGTCGGCTACGGTCTTGGTGTTCAGCGTGATGTTGTTCAGTTCATAGACACTCTCGTCCTCCATCACGATGTCTTTGGTGCCCAGATAGCGCTCGGCATACTGGTAGAACGGACCCTGTGTGCGGGTGGTCTGCGTGTAGGTGACGTCGAAGGCGAGAATCGTCTTGGGCATGTAGTAAACGAGCACTGCGTCGGTGGTGGAGAGAGTCTGCGCAAAAGCACAAACGCTCAACGCAAGCAGCAATGTCAGGGATAAAAACGAACGTCTCATGCAATGAATATTAATTGTTAATTGTTAATTGTTAATTATTAATTGTTAATTATTAATTGTTAATTAGTTTGTCCAGATTCCCCACGCGGCTTTGGCTTGGCCGAGGAGCATGGACATGCCGTTTTGTGTGCGGCAGCCGTGTAGCCGTCCTTGCCGGAGAAAAAGGGTCTCTTCGGGGTTGTAAATACAGTCGAACAAAAACTGTGCCTGAGTGAGTTGCTCATAGGGTAGAATCGGCATTTTTTCCGTTTCGGGGAACATGCCCAGCGGAGTGCAGTTGACAATCACCTGGAAGTTACTTAGTTGTAAGTCGCTGTAACTCAGTTGGTTCTCTTTGGGCGTTCGGGACACCATCTTTACCTCCAACCCTAATTTCTTCAGTCCGTAATGGCAAGCTTTGGCAGCGCCTCCGGTGCCGAGGATGAGTGCCGTCTTGTCGTTCTCACGAAGCATAGGCCGGATGGCGTCGATGAAGCCCAGCGCGTCGGTGTTGTAGCCGATGGTGCGTCCGTCAGGCAGAAAACGGATGACGTTGACCGCGCCAATCTCGCGGGCGGTCTCGTCCAGTTCGCTCAGGTAGGGGATGACGGCCGACTTGTAGGGAATAGTAACGTTCATGCCTGCGAAAGCGCGGCTTTGGATGAGGGCGGGGAAGTCCTCAATCTGCTCCAGCGGGTAGAGCGAATACTCCGCGTCGATGTGCTCGTCCGCGAATTTCTTGTTGAAATGGTTGGCCGAGAACGACTGAACGAGGGGTTTGCCTATGATTCCGAAATGCTTCATGTTACGCGTCCTCAATCTGTATTTCCGCGACGTGCGCGGTGTCGGGAGTTATCTTGTACTTGTCGCTGATTCGCAGGCCGATGACCCAGATGATTTCTTCGGGTTGGTCGGCGTCGCAAAGCAGCCAGGTGCGGTTCTTCTGTTTGACGGACAACTTCAGGTCGGAGAAGAAGTCCTGCAGTTTCTTCTTTGGCGCGCGGCCTGTGTTTGTAATGGGGTAGAAACAATCGCCTTCGCGCCAGTGCCGGAGCATCAGTCTCTCGGGTAGGATGTCGGCGTCGAACAGCGCGAAATCGTCTGTTGCGGCGGGATAATGCTCTTTCGCCAACCTCGGCCTGACGGCACGAATAATTGCGGGCTCGGGTTGCGGAGTCTCCGGCTCTTTGGATGTGACGTGCAACTCGCCGTGATCGATGACAGCCTCGAAATGTTGTGCCTCGAAGCGTTTGCCCGAAAGGGGTAGGGCGCTCAGCATGGCTTCTATCTGCGTGGGATGGAATCCGTAGGGAGCAACCAGTTCGTACAGCAGGGCTGACTCTGCCTCCTCGGGAACGGGTTGTTGCTTGAGCAAAGCCTCCAACAGCAACTCGTATTGCTGCATCAGTTCGGCTGTGTGCGCGATATGCTCGATTTCCTGTTCCGGGAACGACTGCAGCATCGCGCGGATGCCGTTTCTTAGGATAGTCGTGTCGGCGTTGGTGCTGTCGGTGACAAACGTGTAGTGCCGGTTCTCGCAGTACGCCAGAATCTGCGCCCTTGTCATACAAAGCAGCGGACGCACTATGAACCCGTTCTTGGGTTTCATTCCCTCCAGCCCGCGAAATCCGGTTCCGCGCTTGAGGTTCAGCAGCAAAGTCTCTGCCTGGTCGTTCTTGTGATGCGCCACGCAGATGGCTTCACAGCCTGTTTCTTTCCTCAGTTCTTCAAACCACGAGTAGCGCAGTTCCCGCGCAGCCATCTCGATGGACACTCCGTGCTCTTCGGCGTAGCGCTCGGTCTGAAAAGAGCGCACATAGAGCGTCACTCCCAACGTTTCGCACAACCGGCGCACAAACTGCTCGTCGCGGTCGGATTCTGCTCCGCGCAAGTGGAAATTGCAGTGCGCTGCTACAATCGTGTAACCCAGCTCGTGCAATATCCTCATCAGACAAACCGAATCGGCACCTCCGCTCAATGCCACCAGCACAGGCGCGCTGCCGGACAAGAGATGATGCTTCTGGATGTATGACTGTACTCGAGGGAGCATGTATATTATATATAAGGTGTTTTATTGAGAAAAGGCATCTCCTCCGAAGAGGAGACGCCTGAAATATGTCATGCTGTCAGGGGATTATTCCTCCACAGCAGCCTGAGCGGCAGCCAGACGTGCGATAGGCACGCGGAAGGGCGAGCAGCTGGCGTAGTTCATACCTACGCGCGAGCAGAACTTCACAGACGAAGGCTCACCACCGTGCTCACCGCAGATACCGCAGCGCAGACCCGGACGAACGGAACGTCCTTTCTCTACTGCCATCTGGATGAGTTGGCCTACGCCGTTCTGGTCGAGTACCTCGAACGGATCCACCTTGAGGATCTTCTTCTCGAGGTAAGCCGGCAAGAAGCTGGCGATATCGTCACGGCTGTAACCGAAGGTCATCTGGGTCAAGTCGTTGGTACCGAAGCTGAAGTACTGAGCCTCCGTGGCGATGCGGTCTGCGGTCAGAGCGGCACGCGGAATCTCAATCATCGTACCAATCTCGAACTCTACCTCTACGCCATACTCGGCGAACACTTCCTTGGCCACGCGCTGGATAATCTCTTTCTGCTGCTTGAGCTCGTAGAGAATACCAATCAGCGGCACCATGATTTCCGGCATCGGGTTCTTGCCCTCTTTCTTGAGCTCGCAGGCAGCGCTGAGGATAGCGCGGGTCTGCATAGCGGTGATTTCGGGGAAGGTGATACCCAGACGGCAGCCACGGTGACCCAACATCGGGTTGTTCTCTGCCAGCGAGTTGACGCGCTTCTGAATCTCTTCTACGCTCACGCCCATCTCTTTGGCCATGATTTCCTGACCGGCCTGATCGTGGGGCACGAACTCATGCAAAGGAGGATCGAGCAGACGGATGTTCACGGGGAAGCCGTCCATAGCCTCGAGGATACCCTTGAAGTCAGCCTTCTGATAGGGCAGCAGTTTGGCGAGTGCTTTCTCGCGACCTTCAGAGGTCTGGGCGAGAATCATCTCACGCATAGCCACGATCTTCTTGTCCTCGAAGAACATGTGCTCGGTACGCGTAAGGCCGATACCCTTGGCGCCGAAAGCGCGAGCCACCTGTGCGTCGTGCGGTGTGTCGGCGTTGGTGCGAACCTGCATCTTGGTGTATTTGTCGCAGAGGTCCATGAGGGCCTTGAAGTCGCCGCTAAGCTCGGCAGCCTTGGTCGGAATCTCGCCTGCGAATACCTGGCCGGTAGAACCGTTGAGCGAGATATAATCGCCCTCTTTATAGGTAACGCCCTCGATTTCTACGGTCTTGGCTTTGTAGTCCACGTTGATAGCGCCTGCGCCGGAAACGCAGCACTTGCCCATACCGCGAGCCACTACTGCAGCGTGGCTGGTCATACCGCCACGTGCGGTGAGGATACCCTCAGCTGCAGACATACCTGCCAAGTCCTCAGGACTGGTCTCGATACGTACCATCACTACCTGGTGACCGTTCGCATGCCATTCCTGTGCATCGTCAGCGTGGAACACTATCTGACCGCAAGCGGCACCCGGACTGGCGGGCAGACCCTGGGTGATAACTTTCGCCTTCTTCAATGCGTCCTTGTCGAAAACAGGGTGGAGCAGTTCGTCCAACTTCTGAGGCTCGCAACGAAGAATAGCGGTTTTCTCATCGATGAGTCCTTCGCGGAGCAGATCCATGGCAATCTTCACCATAGCCGTACCGGTACGTTTGCCGTTACGGGTCTGGAGGAACCAGAGTTTACCCTCTTGTACGGTGAACTCCATATCCTGCATGTCGTGATAGTGGTTCTCCAGTTTCTGCTGGATCTCGTTGAGTTGCTTGTAGATCTCCGGCATAGCCTCTTCCATGGAAGGATACTTGCTGGCGCGCTCAGCTTCGCTGATGCCCTGCAGTTTAGCCCAACGGCGGCTGCCCTCGATAGTGATCTGTTGCGGCGTGCGGATACCTGCCACCACGTCCTCGCCCTGTGCGTTCACAAGGTACTCGCCGTTGAAGAGGTTCTCGCCGGTAGCGGCATCACGGCTGAAGCAAACGCCGGTAGCGGAGGTCTCGCCCATGTTACCGAAGACCATAGCCATAACGGAAACGGCGGTACCCCACTCGTCGGGAATTCCTTCCATCTTGCGGTAGAGGATAGCGCGCTCGTTCATCCAGCTGCGGAACACAGCGCAGATAGCACCCCAGAGTTGCTCGATAGGATCGTTGGGGAAGTCCTTGCCCGTGCGGTCTTTGATGGCGCGTTTGAAGCGTGCAACAAGGAGCTTGAGCTCGTCCACATTGAGGTCCTTATCCAGTTTGACGCCACGGATTTCTTTCACTTCCTCGATGATGGCCTCAAACGGGTCAATCTCGGTTTTGTCGGCGGGTTTCATGCCCAGTACCACGTCGCCGTACATTTGTACGAAACGACGGTAGCTGTCATATACGAAGTGGGGATTGTTGGTTTTCTTGACCATGCCTTCAGCCACTACATCATTGAGGCCGAGGTTGAGGATGGTATCCATCATACCGGGCATGGAAGCGCGTGCGCCGGAGCGAACGCTGACCAGCAGCGGGTTGGCCGGGTCACCGAACTTGCAGTTCATCAGGGTCTCGATGTGCTTGACAGCTGCCAGTACATCGTCGTTGAGGAGTTCCATGATTTTCTCCTGGCCTACCTCGTAGTACTCGTTGCAAACATCAGTTGTGATGGTGAATCCGGGAGGAACAGGAACACCGACAAGGTTCATCTCTGCGCAGTTAGCGCCTTTACCACCCAGTTCGGCACGCATAGAGGCGTTGCCCTCTGCTTTGCCGTTACCAAAGGTGTAAACTCTTTTCTTGTTTTCCATTTACGTTGGTTTTTTTGACAATGATTATTATTTGTTTGTTTATCAGCAGTTTAAGCGGGCACGAAAACCGTACTCGC
>ONXE01000103.1 GCA_900321775.1 uncultured Bacteroidales bacterium | reverse complement strand
CTTGCGGGAAGAGTACCCTCTCTACACGCCCGAAACGGACGAGAACATCCATTTCGCCCTCTCTATCGGCGGCGACGGTACGTTCCTCACTACGGCCATACAGGTGGCGGAAAAAGGCATCCCTATCCTCGGCATCAACTGCGGGCATTTGGGTTTCTTGGCCGATGTGCAGACCGAGGAAGTGGAGCCAATTATGCTCAAACTCATCAGCGGTGACTTCACAATCGAGGAGCGGTCGATGCTGGAAGTAACCACCTCCGACGATGCGGCCAAACGTATCCTCAACCCCTTTGCGCTTAATGAGGTGGCTATCCTCAAGCAGGAACTGGCCTCGATGATTTCAGTCGAAACAATCCTCCATGCCGGTCCATTGCCCGACGGGGAGAACGGCGAACCGCTGCACAACTACTATGGTGACGGACTGATTATCTCTACGCCCACCGGTTCCACGGCTTAGGCGGACCTATCGCTGTCCCGCAGAGCCGCGTATTGCTGCTCTCGCCGGTAGCCTCGCACTCGTTGAATGTGCGGCCGCTGGTCATTCCCGATGATTGGAAACTGGACCTGCGCGTCCACTCGCGAACCGGCGCTTTCCTCATCTCCATCGACGGCCGCTCGCAGCGTCTCACCGAGGAGGTGACCCTGCATGTGGAGAAGGCTGCGTTCTCCGTCAAACTGGTCCGAATAGACGGACATTCATTCATTAATGCACTGAAAACCAAACTAAGTTGGGGTATATGACCAAACAAGACTTACGCATCGTGTTTATGGGCACGCCGGACTTTGCGGTGGAGTCCTTCAAGGCCTTGGTGGAAGGCGGCTACAACGTAGTGGCTGCAGTGACCATGCCCGACAAACCTGCCGGACGTGGGCACCATATGATCACTTCCGCAGTCAAGGATTACGCCCTCTCTGTCGGCCTTCCTGTCCTGCAGCCCGAACGCCTGAAAGCGCCTGAGTTCCTCGAGCAGCTGGCGGCATGCAAGGCCGACCTCTTTATCGTTGTAGCGTTCCGTATGTTGCCCGAAGTGGTATGGACCATGCCGGCCCTCGGCACCTTCAACCTCCACGGCTCGCTGCTACCCAAGTACCGCGGCGCCGCACCAATCAACTGGGCGGTCATCAACGGCGACAAAGAGACCGGTGTCACCACGTTTTTCCTCAAGCACGAGATTGACACCGGCGACCTCATCTTGCAGGAGCACATGCCCATCGGCGAAGACGAGAATGTGGGGTCCGTGCACGACCGCATGATGGTGCTCGGAGCCGGTCTGGTTACACGTACTGTGGACCTCATCATCGACTCGGTGAACACCGGCCAACCCGTTCCCACCAAGTCGCAGAACGAGGTTCTTTCCAGGGAACAGATTCCGGCCGAGGCTCTCGGCGCACCCAAGATATTCAAAGAGACCTGCGAGATAGACCTCACCCGCACCGCCCGCGAAGTGAAGAACTTCGTCCGCGGCCTCAGTCCGTATCCCACTGCGTGGGCCAACCTCCGCATAGGCGACCATGTGTTCGAGAACACCAAGATCTTCGAGGTGCAACTTTCAGGGCAACCCACACCGCTTTGTCTGAAAGCCTCTGACGGTTATTTGGATATCCTATCCCTCCAGGTGCCCGGCAAGAAACGCATGAACGCAAAAGATTTCCTCAATGGACTGCATTGAACTCATAGATAAATATTACAAGGACTTCCCCGAACTTCGGAATATCCTGCTGACGCACTCCGAGGCTGTTTGTGAAAGGGCGTTGCGTATCGTCGATGCTCATCCAGAACTGGGCGCAGACCCGCAGTTCGTAGCCGAGGCGGCCATGCTGCACGATATCGGCATCATCTTCTGCAACGCCCCGAAGATTTACTGCTTCGGCAAGCATCATTATATCGAGCACGGCTACCTCGGGGCGGAACTGCTGCGCAAGGAAGGCCTTCCCCGTCACGCCAACGTGGCGGAGCGGCACACAGGAACGGGACTCACGCTCGACGAAGTGAGGCAGAACAACTGGCCTATTCCGCTGCAGGACTACTCGCCCAGGACCATCGAAGAGCAGATAATCTGCTACGCCGACAAGTTCTACTCCAAGTCGCACATTGACATCGAACTCCCGCTGGACAAGGTCCGCACCTCCATCTGGAAATATGGTGCTGACTCTGTGGCGCGTTTTGACAAGTGGAAAAACCTCTTCGAGCCTTAGACTTGCCGGCCACTCCGATAGGGAGCTGATAGGCAGCTGATAGGGTGCTGATAGGGAGCTGAAAGAAGAGGCTTCGTCTCAGGCTGTATGCAAGATAGTAGCAAGCCCGTTCGAAAAAGAGCCGCTATTTTTGCCCAAAATGAATTTTTTTTGCACAAACTCTTGCACATTCCAGAAAAAAGTGTTAACTTTGCACCCGAATTGGGAAGTATCATGAGCAGAAAGAAATAATGACGGCACTTTCGGTAAATATCAACAAAGTGGCAACCCTGCGTAATGCACGCGGCGGAAATGTGCCTGATGTACTACAGTTTGCGCTCGACTGCGAGGCTTTTGGCGCAGACGGAGTGACGGTGCATCCGCGTCCCGACGAGCGCCACATACGCCGGACGGACGTGTACGACATAGCCAAAGCGATACACGTGGAGTTCAATATTGAGGGCTATCCCTCCGAGGATTTTATCCGCCTCGTGACGGATGTTCATCCCGCCCAGGTCACTCTGGTGCCCGATAGTCCGGATCAACTAACCAGCAATCACGGCTGGGACACAGTGGCGAACGAAGCGAAACTGCGGGATATCACCGCACGCCTTCATCAGGCCGGATGCCGCGTCTCAATCTTCGTGGACCCTACGCCCGAGATGGTGGAAGGAGCCAAAAAGGTGGGCGCAGACCGCGTAGAACTTTACACGGGTCCGTACGCGGAACTCTTCCAGAGCAATCCGCAGGCCGCTCTTGAGATGTACCGCCCTGCTGCAGAAAAGGCGCATGAGATAGGTTTGGGACTGAATGCAGGCCACGACCTCTCGCTGCAGAACCTGCGCCCGCTCATTCAGGCCTTCCCCTGGATAGACGAAGTAAGCATCGGACACCAGATTATCGCCGATGCGTTGTATTTAGGAATAAAAGAAACGATTAAACAATACAAAGCACAATTATGAACCTGCTTCAAATTGATTTGACAGACACAATCAACGCCGCTATGTCAGCGGAGGAAATGGCTGCGGTTACGCCGGACGTAGTACAAGAACCCATGAACCTGTGGACCATGGCCCAATACGGCGGCTGGATTATGATAGTCCTGGCTGTTCTGCTGGCGTGGGGTGTTTACCTCTTCGTAGAACGCCTCGTCACGCTCCACAAGGCACAGAAGGAGGACAAATCCTTCATGGACCGCGTCAAGGATTATATCCACGAAGGCAAAATCGACAATGCCCTCAAGCTTTGCCGCGAAACCGAGACTCCCTCGTCGCGCATGGTAGAGAAAGGTATCACCCGCATCGGACGACCTATGCAGGACGTGATGGTGGCTATCGAGAACGTGGGCAATCTGGAGGTGGCCAAACTGGAGAAAAACCTCGTTATCCTCGCCACTATCGCCAGCCTCTCTCCGATGATTGGTTTCCTCGGAACAGTAATCGGTATGGTGCAGGTGTTCTATAATATGGCCTCATCCAACAGCGGCGTCATCGAACTTTCCGCACTCTCTGAAGGCATGTATCAGGCTATGGTGACTACCATCGCCGGTCTGATTGTGGGCATTCTGTGTATCTTTGCCTACAACTTCCTTGTGTCGCGCATCGACCGCGTGGTACGCACTCTTGAGAGCCGAACGCTGGAGTTCCTCGACCTGCTTAACGAGCCCGGCGCATAAATTGTCAAATAGTCAATTGTCAAATAGTCAATAACTATGGCTTTAAAACGCAGAACAAAGGTAGAAGCCTCGTTCATCATGTCATCCATGACGGACCTCATCTTCCTGCTCCTCATATTCTTTGTATTGGCGAGCACGATGTCCGCGCCTAATGACATCAAGATCAACCTGCCTTCTTCCAAAGCACAAACCAACACCCGCCAAGTGGTGGCGAAGGTGTTCATCGACAATCTTGGCAACTACTCCGTAGCTGTGGGCAAGACCAAGCCTGTGCCGGTTGAACCCGAGATGTTGGATGCTTATCTATGTCAGGTTCAGGCGCAGGATTCCACGATGTACATCGCCCTGCATGCCGATCAGGACATTGCTTACAAAGAGGTGGTACGCGTGCTTGACATTGCCAACCAACACCACATGAAACTGGTAGTCGCTACTAAAAAATAACGCGTGAAGAACGAAAGCAAAATATGGGGAGTTGTGGCAGCCGTCCTTGCGATGTTGCTGCTGTTTCTGTTCCTCTGGTTCTACTACCTCGACGCACCTTTTGTGCCCGAGGAAGAGGGAATAGAGGTTGCTTTTGGTGACTATGAGGAAGGCGGAGCGCAGGAGAACATTCCCTCTGAGGCTGTGCCTGAGATAGTCGCACCGGCTCCTGTTCCACAAGTGGCCCCGTCCAACAACGACTTGATCGTACAGGACGACGAAGAAGCACTTGCCCTCAAGAAAAAAGCCGAAGAAGAGCGTAAACGCCTCGCAGAAGAGGAGGCCCTCCGCAAGAAACAACAGCAGGAAGAACTCGCCCGCATCGAGGCGGAGCGGATAGCCCGCGAACAGGCAGCAGCAGAGAAAGCTGCCAAGGAACAGGCCGCACGCGATAAAGCCAAGAACCTCATGGCCGGAGCCTTTGGTAACAATAGCGGCTCTGCCGGCTCAGGCAACTCCTCCGGCAATACGCAGCAAGGCACACCTCAAGGAAACCCCGCCAGTGCCGGAACAGGCAGCGGGCCACGCGTGTCGCTCGCGGGGCGCAACTTGCGCGGCAAACTGACTACGCCCAAGTATGACACCAACGACGAAGGTATAGTTGTCGTAAGCATCCGGGTCAACGCTGCCGGCAAAGTGGTTGAGGCCAAACAAGGGCAGGGTACCAACACCTCCAATCCGGCGCTTATTGGTGCGGCCATTGCATCTGCCAAACAGGCTACCTTCTCGGAGGCCGCAGAGGGAGCGCCCGATGTGTATGGCACTATTACCTACCAGTTCACCAACAAATAGAAAATCGCAACACTATATAAAACTACACGTATGAATTACTTGTTCCTCTCTACGGGTTTCGAGGAGATAGAAGCCCTGACAACGGTCGATTTGCTTCGCCGTGCCAACATTCAGGTTACCACTGTTTCATGCGAAGAGTCCAAGATGGTTCTTGGTTCGCATCACATCAACGTGGAAGCCGACAAGCTGTACAAAGAGTGCGATTTTACCGACGCAGAGATGCTTATCCTGCCCGGTGGCTCACGCCGCTTGGGCGAGTTCGCCTGGTTGCGCGAACTGGTGATCCGACATAACGAGGCCGGCAAGCAGATTGCTGCTATCTGTGCCGCTCCCTCCATTCTGGGCGACTGGGGAGTCCTTCAGGGCAAACAAGCTACGTGTTACCCCGGATTTGAGAGTTATCTGGGCGACGCCTACATTGGCGGTCTGGTGGTTGAGTCCAAGAACATCATCACAGCCAAAGGTCCCGGCCTTTCAGCCGATTTCGCCTTTTGCCTGATTGAGCACCTTGCCGATGCCGAGACTGCAGACGCTGTTTACGAGGCTGCGCAATACTGATACTGATTCAGAGGCAATATGTACAAATAGTCAGGGCGACCATCACGGCCGCCCCTTTTTGTGTTTGTTGATGTTGTTTGTTGTGTTTGTTGATATATTTAGTGTAGTACTTTTAGAGTACTGTTTTCACTTCGTACAATATACATGCCGCGTGGCTGGCCTGCAAACGAGTAATCACTGTTCGTGGTTGTAATCAGTTGGCCATTGGCCGCGTAGATGCGTACCCACACGTTCTGCGTGTTCTTCAGGATGTCGCCCATGAGGCTCAAACCATCTGCGTCAGTACTCTCCAAATCGGTTGTGTTAAGCACCTTGGCCGTATAGGAGACCTGGTTGATATAGTCGCTAACGGTAAACACTACACCATAGTGAATGTCGCTGAAGTCGTAGATCTCACCGCTGGCGGGTGTGACAAACGTATGATTGTCAGCCAAGGTGATGTTCACGCGTACTGCTGTCAGGTCGGTCTTATTAGGCATCTTGACGGTGATGGTCTTCTGTTGCTCGTCGATCTGTCCGGCTACATCGTTAGCCGAAAAAGCGGTGATGCGTAGCGTAGGAAGCAAAACACCTGATTCGGTACTTGTGGTCAGATAACCTATCATGTTGTCAAACAGTTTCTTGCCTTCAGCCGTCAGATTACTTGTCGAGCCCAAACCTATAGGCAGACTTAGATACTTGGCGCCACGTTTGGCTGCTGGCACTTCGTGGATGAACGTCTGGGCATCTCCTTCGTCGCTGTAGTTGGGACCGCGTGTTGGCACTATAGCCAAGCAGAGCGAGCCGGGGTAGTTCACATCTGCAGCCATCAGCCCCTTGTTGCCGCTAACACTGCTCAACAACGCTACGTCTGCATTGGTATTCAGGCCGGCGAAGATGGGATGAGTAGTCTGAGTTACGTGCATCTGGGTGTTCGTCACACTGCCGTTGTCGGGATCGCCCCAACCCAGACGGTTAGCGGAGTAGGTGAAGATCTTCATGTTCAGCACGGGCTTTCTCAGATTGCGGATGATGCCCAGAACCTCGCGGTTGGTGGCATCTACATCTTCCGAGATAACTACAGCGTCGTAGGTTGAATAAATGGCGTTGTCGCCCAAATCATCGGCGGCAGGACGAGCAAAATAGCCGTATTTGCCGCTGCCGGTGATGTAGTTGTACAGCCCGTCGTTCTCGTTGTCTTTATATAAATACAACAGCGTCGGTTTGCCCGGCAGGATAGTCGGCTGATCACTCTTCACGATAATGCTGCCGTTCAGGGTGTTGCCGCCTGCCATCGCCACGGTGTACTGGTAGGTACCCGGCACTGTAGGTGTTCCGCTTAGTGTGATGGTGTGGCTTGACGGGTCTTTCTGGAAACTCAAACCCGCAGGCGTAGCGCCGGTCCAACTGGAAGTAGCGTTGTTCATGTCGATTGTATAGCAACGGAACACGACCGGCTTGATTGCGCTGTTGGCAAACACACTCATAGTCAGGCTGCCCGACTGACATTCCACTTTCGACTCTACACTAAACGACCCGCTCAAACTGCTCACTACTACGTTGTTGGAGTCCTTTGCAGAGATTGTATAACTATACGAGCCCACCGGGCAATTGGCTGTTCCCTGCACATATAATGTGTCGTTGTTACCTTTCACAAGCGAGATACCGGTGGCCTCTTGACCGTTCCACGTCAGTTC
>ONXE01000102.1 GCA_900321775.1 uncultured Bacteroidales bacterium | reverse complement strand
TTTCATATGCAAGATGCAGGAAGACTTGGAATTGGTTGATTTTGTGTGCATTATAGCAGACATGCAATCTTGCAGATGAAAATTAGAGATTTGCTATCGAAGGTATAACCGTGAACAGGAGGCGGAGCTCTCTCCTTTGAAGAGATGCCGGATCATATCCGGCGTAATAGACGAAGAAAGGCCGGACTGACAGTCCGGGCAAAGAAAGAAAACTATGCTGGAGGCTAGTCGTCCTAGTCGTTCTAGACCGCTGCGCTGACCTAGGGGGTTGTAGAATCCCGGCAACCAGCCGGGGTAAAGGAAGAAGAAAGCGGCAATGGCTCACCACCATTGCCGCTGAAATGTTCAACTGTGTTCGTCAGTGATACTACTCTACCTTTCGGCCGGTGGCATCGAAGCGGGTGCCGTCGGGAAGGAGGATGAGGAGTTGGCCGTTCCGGAGGATTTTGCGGGAGGTAAAGTCTTGCTGCGTGTTGTTCAAGCCTGTTTCGGAGAAACACTGGCCTTCGATCAGCAGATTCTTGACGCAGATGTACTTACCGCTCTTCTCGGCTGCGTCCTCATGCCAGGGCAGGATACGCACATGCAGCGTCTGCCCTGCGGGTACGGAGAGAACAGGGGTGAGGATAACGGCTACGGGTGTTTTGTTGGTGAAGTTCTTACGCTCGTAGATAGTCTGCACGTCGGTGAACTCCTCTCCAAATCCGGTGTTGATATGGCAACACATGGTAGAGGTGCTGTGAGAAGCCAGAACCATGGAGATACCGGTGAGACGCAGTTCCATTGTGGTGGGCGCGGTAATGGCGAAGTCGATGTAACGGGTGGCATTCTCGTCAATCTCGCCGGCAGGCCAATTGGCTTTGGCGCCATCTACGGCATTGTGGAAACGCACCATGGTGGAGCCGTCGGTGAAATCGTTTTTGGTGTCCGCGGCAATCATATTGCTCAGGGTGAGTGTAGCCGATACAGGTCCTTCAATCACGGGGTCGGCAACAGGTTTGGCGTCAAGCGCCCAGGAAACAGAGACAGGCGAACCACCATCCAGCGAAAGGACAGAAGCGGTGACAGGCACTTCGATAAGGGTGTTGCCGGAGGTGATAACGAGCGTGTCGTGCTGTTCGCCTTCTTCGCTATAGAGGGCGTGGATATAGATGCGCTGGAACAAAGTGCTTCCGGCGTAGGAGGCCTGAGCTGTGGATGCAAAGGTCTCATTATCCGTGGAAATCATCAGGTTGGTGGTAGCCGTGACGCTGACGTTGCCCGTTTCCGGCGACAGGCCGAAACCGGTCAGCAACAGTTCTTTTGACACTTGTACGCCGGTGTACAACTCTCCGAGGTTGAGTGCGGCGGGTGTGGCGGTGATGGAGGTGGGGATGCTGATATGTTCAGCCAGGATGCCTGCGTTTTGCAGCAGTTGGGCGCCCAAGCGTGCTATGAGATTGGCGCCTAACGTGGCCGTATGGGTGTTATCGCCCTGACAGAAGAGGAGTTCGGTACATTGTTGCTCGCCATACTGGAGATAGAGGTCACGCGTAGCTGTTGTGAGGTCGATGAAAGGCACGTTTTTCTCTGTTGCCACTTCGCGCATGGCAAACACGTAATCCATCGAATGGTCAGATGCTGCAACGGACTGATTCTCAAGGAGGGTGCCATTCTCCAGTTTGCTAAATTTGTCTCCCAGGTCGTGTTGACCATTGCGGCGGATGGTGTTGCCGTTGAAATATTTGCGGCAGATAGGAGCCACAAGGACCGGGTTACAGCCGAGGGCGCGTGTCTCATCCACGTAGAGGCGAAGGAATGCCTTGTAGGTGGTGTTGGGGCACGTTCCACGGAGGTCGGTGAGCGTGGGCTGCCCGTGTTCCGTAAGGTAGGCGTTGTACTCGAGGACATCCAGACCGTTGTTGTTCTCGTCGTTGTGAGCGAACTGAATCAGCACGTAGTCGCCGGTCTGCATCTGGCTCTTAACCGAAGCCCAGTAGGCCGCACCCTCGTAGAAAGTGCGAGTGGAGGCACCTGATTTGCCGCGGTTGTTGACCCTAACAAAAGCCGGGTCGAAGAAGGCACCGAGATAGGTACACCAGCCGCGCTTATCGGTGGTTGACTCATCGTAATCGGCCATAGTGGAATCGCCGATAGTGTGTACGGTAATAGCATTGGTAAACAGCGCATTGCCAAGCATCAGCGCCAGAAAAAGAGAGGTCAGTTTTTTCATTTTGTGTTGTTGATATTGATTTTGGGTGCAAAATTACTGCTTTTTTCCAAAACAATTGTGCACAAATCAACACAAAATGGGTACTAATTGACAAATCACTCTATTTTACCCGCCATACGCATGAGCGTCTCGCGTGGCATAGGCGCGGCGGAGATGTTGGCTGTGGGGACGGTTTGCCGGTCGCCATCGATATTGAACTGCACGGTTGCTCCGCTTCTGCGGACATCTATCGCTACGCGCGATCCCATGACCAGCGGCAGGTTGACGTCGCCGTGTCCGGCAGGAAAACCGCAGAGTACGGGGATATGATAAGGCGCTAACATCTCGTGGAGCATCGCTTCGCAACTACCATAGGTGAACTCGGAGCCGCAACCTGAGAACTCGCCAAGAATGACTCCGCAGCAGCGGTCCAACACTCCGTTCAGTTGCAGGATGCGCATCTGGCGATCGATGTTATGCATCGATTCACCCACCTCTTCCACGAAGAGAATCAGGCTGTCAAAGCGGGTTGCATCGGCCTGTGAGCCTACGTTGGGCGCAAAGGTGCAGACATTGCCCCCAACCAGTACGCCCTCGGCATAACCGTAGATATTCTGCGCGTGGGCGGGCAGCTCGTAGCGCGGCACTTTGCCCAAGAGGAAGTCGCGCATCAGGGTGATGGTTTGGTTCGTAGCGCCCGAGGCGAAGAACGTGCTCATGGTGCCGTGGAGACTCATCACTCCCGCGCTGCTCCATAGTCCGTGGAAGGTGGAGATGTCGCTGTAGCCCACTATCCATTTGGGGTTGGCGCTGATTTCTTCTATCGGAAGGAGGTCTATGAGTTGGATTGAACCATAACCGCCGCGGTTGCAGATGATGGCTTTGATCTCGGGGTCGTTCACCGCCCAACGGATGTCACTTGCCCGTTGTTCGGGCGTTCCGCCATACTTGCCATCCTCCAGTTTGTCGGCATTCGGGCCTATAACAGGCTCCAAGCCCCAGGAACGCACCACATTGGCGGCATTCTGGATTGTGGTCATCGGCACATAATACGAGGGCGAGATAAGCGCGACCTTGTCTCCGGGTTTCAGGAACGGCGGCTGAACGCAATGCAGGACTCCGTATCCGACGGCAGTATCCGGCACCAGAACCGTATCGGGCACAAGTACAGTGTCCGGCAGCAAAACGGTATCCCGGACAATGACGGTATCTCTCTCGGGTTCAACCGGTCCAACAGGTTCGTCCGGCTTACAGCTAATCATCAGCAGAAGAGGTAGTAATATGATTCCAAGCTTTTTCATGTTTGAAAAGGTATTTGTGGTTGGTTGTCAGTTTTTTTTGGCACGAGGATGGGCCTGCTGGTAGGCGGCTTTGAGTTGCTCGAAGGTGGTGTGAGTATAGACTTGCGTGGCGGCGAGACTGCTGTGTCCGAGGAGGGTCTTGATGGTGTTGATGTCTGCACCGTTGTTGAGCATCTGTGTGGCGAAGGTGTGTCGTAGGACGTGTGGGGAGTGTTTTTTGAGCGTGGAGACCTCGCCCATGCGCGAGCGGACGATAGTGTAGATGTTGTTGACAGTCATTTTCTCGCCTTTGTCGGTGAGGAGGAAGGGCTGTGCGGGTTGGGTAGTAAGGTCAAACTGCTCGTTGCGTGCGGACATATAGGAGCGGATGCGTTCAGCCAGGGAATCTCCGAATGGCACGATGCGCTCTTTTCGTCGTTTACCGAAGATACGGACCTGTTTGGTGATAAGGTCCACATCGCCGTCGGAGAGACCTACTATTTCAGCCTCTCGCATGCCTGTTTGGTAGAGCATGTCGATGATGAGGCTGTCGCGCATAGAGGGGAAGTCGTCGGCGAGGTCGAGCGAGTCTTGCGCTTTGGACATCTCACTTTCTTTGAAGAAGACCGGGAGGGGTTTGTCCATCTTGGGCGCGATGATGGCGCGGGTGATATCTTTGTTGACATAGCCTACGCGGAGCATAAATCGCCAGAAAGAGCGGAGGGAGGAGAGTTTTCGGCGCACGGTACGTGGCTTTTCGCCTGCGTCGAGGAGTGATATCATCCAGTCCTTGATGTCCACGTCGCTGACGTTGCCGGGTTCGAGCGTCGAGGGGTCCACATGGATAAAGGAGCAGAACTCTTTCAGGTCCTGCTCGTAGGCGCGTATAGTCAAAGGAGAGTAGTGGCGCTCAATGGTAATATAGTCGAGGAACTTGTGAATCACACTTCCTTGCCCATGCCTTCTTGTTTCTCGAACGGGAAGAGACCGAACAGTTCGGCGTCGATAGCGTCGGTGATCTTCTGGAAATCCTCGGGTTTGCCCTGAAAATCGGTGTTGTCCTTGTCAATGATCAGGACTTTGCCCTTGTAGTCCGCAATCCATTTCTCGTACTTCTCGTTGAGTCCCTGGAGGTAGTCGATACGCATGGTGGACTCGTAGGCGCGTCCGCGTTTCTGAATCTGGCCTACCAGGTGAGGAATAGAGGCACGAAGGTAGATGAGGAGGTCAGGAAACTTGACGAGCGACATCATGAGTTCGAAGAGGTCCTGGTAGTTCTTGAAGTCGCGGTCGGACATATATCCCTGCTCGTAGAGGTTAGGTGCGAAGATGCGCGCGTCCTCGTAGATGGTGCGGTCCTGGATGATGGTGCTCTTCTCCTTGCTGATTTCGACCACATCCTTGAAACGCTTGTTGAGGAAGTATATCTGCAGGTTGAACGACCAGCGGTTCATGTCGCTGTAGAAATCCTCCAGATAGGGGTTGTAATCGACACTTTCGAAGCGTGGCGTCCAGTTGTAGTGTCCTGCCAACATATTGGTGAGCGTGGTCTTGCCGGCTCCGATATTTCCTGCGATGGCTATATGCATGAGAAAAATTAATAATTAATAATTAACAATTAATATTTTTTCGTTGAGAATCATTAACATTTTTTGTCAAAGTCCTTTTTCGGCGAAGAGGCTTTTCTCTACGTGAGAGAAGAGGCCGAAGAGTTCTGCATCGATTTTGTCGATGATTTTGCCGAAGTCCTTTGGGTTGTGCTGGAAGTCCATTCCGTCGGAATCGATGACGAGCACGCGGCCTTTGTAGCGATTGAAGATAAAATCCTCGTAGCGCTCGTTGAGGCCCTTGAGGTACTCCAGTTGCATGGTCTGTTCGTACTCGCGTCCCCGAAGTTGGATTTGTCGTACCAGCTGGGGTACGGACTTGCGGAGATAGATGAGCAGGTCGGGGTATTTGGTGACGCGAACCATGAGTTCGAAGAGCTCCATATAGGTCTTGAAGTCGGTCTCGGAGAGGTTGCCCTGCCGGTAGTTGTTCTCGGTGAAGACATAGACGCCCTCGAAGATGGAGCGGTCCTGAATGATGGTGTGGTCGGATTTGGCCACGTCGAGCACATCGCGGAAGCGCTCTTTGAGGAAGAACACCTCCATGGCGAAGGACCAGCGTTTGATGTCGCTGTAGTAGTCCTCCATGTAGGGGTTTTCGACCACGGGCTCAAGTCGTTTCTCCCAGCCATAATGGTCTGCGAGCATGTTGGTGAGGGTGGTCTTGCCGGCTCCGATATTTCCTGCTACTGCTATATGCACAAGCTATTGACGATTGGGCGATTTACGATTTAGTGACGATTGAGCTGGTGGGCGATGGCGTCCACGACGTCGCGGCGAAGGGTGTTGATGCCGCCCTCGTCATGCGGGTGGACACGATTGGTGAGGAGGATGACTGCCAGTCGTTGCTCGGAATCCACCACGATGAACGTGCCCGTGTAGCCTGTGTGATAGACGGATTTGGGGCAGATGGTCGGTTCGCGTTCGTCGAGGAAATCCTCCCATACTCCCCAAGCGGGCGTACGTTCAAAGGCCTCGTAACCTTCGGGCACGCGGAGCATCGTCTGCAGCGTTTCTTTCCCGAAAGGACCTTTTTGCCCGGTTTTGCCGTCGAGCGTAGCAAACATCCACAGGGCTAATTTGGCCAGGTCTTCCGAAGGCGCAAACACTCCCGCATTTCCGCTGACGCCGCTGTTCATCACCTGAGCCAGCGGGTCATGTACCACTCCCCAAAGGCAAGTGCTGTCGGCCTGCATTTCTGTAGGCGCAACCAACTCTTGCGGGCCGGGATTATAGCCTGTGTTGGTCATATCCAAAGGCCCGAAAACACGTTCCTCAGCCAACTCATCCAAGGTTTTGCCGGTGATGGCTTCCATGACATACTGGAGGGTGATGAAATTGAGGCAACTGTACACATATTTGGTTCGCGGCTCGCTGTGACGCGGCTGGTGGCAGACATGGTTGAGGAGGATAGCCCGTTTCTCGGCTTTATCGGCATCGGGATGGTCTGCCAGCAGCAGTTTCCATTGCGCATAAGCCGGCAATCCGGACACGTGGGTCATGAGGTCACGGACTGTGGCATCTCCCTCAAAATCAGGCAGATACTGACTTACTTTGGCATCCAGGTCCAGGAGCCCTTCGTCCACCAGCGACATGGCCGTCATGCCTGTACCCACCACCTTGCTGAGTGAGGCCAGGTCGAAGACGGTGTTGGGGGTCATAGGGATGCTGTCGGGGAAGACGCGACGGCAACCATAGGCTTGGTTGTACAGGATGCGGTCTCCCTGCACTACGCAGAGTACAGCTCCAGGGACTTGTCCTTCTGCGACGGCAGCGGTGATGAGTGAATCGGCCTGCGGGAAGGAGCATGTCTGCGATTGGGTGCAAGAGAGCAGCGCAAGGGCAAGGATCAAAAGAGGCAATAAGCGTTTCATATCTGTCGTAAATACTGTTCTATACGTACCAAATCTTCGTAAAAAGGAGTGTCCTCGACGATAGTAGG
>ONXE01000145.1 GCA_900321775.1 uncultured Bacteroidales bacterium | reverse complement strand
CCGTGCTCCGCAAGCCTACGACGAGGACCTGCACGTGGCTGCCGTCGGAGGACAAGTGTCCCTGATTACTCTCGATCCCAACCTCAAACCCGAGTACTCACACAGTGCTTCGTTGAGCGCTGATTGGTACAGGCGTTTCGGGCCGTGCGAACTGAACCTCACAGCCGAAGGATTCTACACCTACCTCAAGGACGTGTTCTACCTCCGCGAAGACGGACGCGACGCGGACGGCAACCTGCTGATGACCCGCACCAACGCCGACGGTGCCTGGGTGGGAGGACTCAACCTGGAGGGACGCCTCAACATGCAACTCTCGTCCGTCAACCTGCAGTTCTCCCTCGGCTACACGTTCCAACAGAGCCGCTACCTCTCGCCGCTCCAGTGGAGTCCCGACGTGCCGGCACAATCGCGCATACTCCGAACGCCTGACAACTACGGCTATTTCCTCTTGGATATCCAGCCGCTGCACGGCTTTACCATCTCGCTCAACGGCAAAGCCACGGGCTCGATGATTGTTCCGCACATGGCCGGATATGTGCCGCAAGACGAGGAAACAGTCACCAAACCTTTCTGGGACCTGGGTATCCGTCTCGCCTACGAGATTCATCTCTACAAGCACTATGGCCTGGAGGTGAGTGGCGGCGTCAAAAATGTGTTGGACCAGTTCCAGACCGACCTCGACAAAGGCCCGGACCGCGACGCCAACTACATCTACGGACCTACGCAGCCAAGAACCTATTTCCTCGGACTTGCACTTAAATTATAAGTGCCTCGCACATTTTTTTGCACTTTTTGACGAAAATATTTGGTCATGTCAGAAAAAAGCATTAACTTTGTCGCCGATTATCAACACACAGCGAATTCTGACATGAGAAAAAAACTGCTAACGCTTGTCTTCGTACTGATTACGTTCGTCCTGCCGACCAAAGCTATCGTCAACGGGCGATCGCTGAACACTACGCTCAAAGATCTGAACGAAGAACTGCTCAACAACTATCGGCAAAGCACCGAAGCCCAGATGCGGTTCAAGGGCGAGTATGCGCGCCAGCGGCAAAAGATGATAGACATCATCAAGGAATCGAACGAACTCTCCATCCTCCTTTACACACAGGAACTGAACCTGACGTTCGATATGACGTATGCCCTCAAGAAGGTCACTACCGACTACAAGGACTTCAGCAAAGACCGCCGGCCCTACGACCGCATTGTGGGCGATCTGGATTACGAGATCGAGCGCTACGCCCGCCTCATCGAAGCCCTCCGGCGCCTGCCGCCTATGCTGCAGGAGGTCCAGATTGACATGATTCCCGACAGCCTGCTCTATCACAACGACTCCCTCGATCAGCATCTCTACCAGATGTCTTCGTCGCTCGAACGCGAGATAATCCAGTTCGCCAACAAGGACACTTCCGCTGCACCCTTCATCCTCGACGCCGAGGGCGAACGCGACCGCGACTCCTGTATCATCTATGCCTCCAGACTGCTGAAGATGTACGCCTTCAACCGTACCAGGGTCATCACGGACAGCACCCATTATCAGGAAGCCTACCTGCGCATGCAGGAGACCTACGACTACGCCACGGCGCGGTATCAGGAGTTGGAGAAATATGTCTTCTACGACGGTCAGACCTCCTACCTCGAGATCCTGGCCTCCCCGAGGAGTTATTGGAATAAAACCAAGGTCAATCTCCGCAATCAGTACGATTTCAGCGAGATGATCCGCAACGACTCCATCAAAACCGAAGCCGCTGAGACTGCCGCTTTGGCAGACACCTCCTCCGTGGCATCGGTCTTTCCCGCTGTCAAAACCGAGCAGGAAAAGGAGCAGGAGGCGCAGACCTATTACGACGGAATGTCGCGCAAAGGCATCAACGCTTTCCTCGTCTTTGCCATCGCCATACAGATTATCACCCTGATTCTGGTCTGGGGCCTCATCTTCCTCATTCTTTGGCTGATTCGCCGGTTTGCCAAACCCAAACGCTTTGTTTCCAAGAAGCAACTGCCGATCTTCTCTATCCTCGTCGGTACGTTCCTCTATTTCCTCGCGTTCGGCTATTTCTGGGGCGGAGGCGAGTATGTCCAGATGGGCGTTCGTCACCTCAACACCTTCCTCTGGCTGCTCATAGTCATCTTCGGCTCGCTGCTCTTGCGTGTCAACTCCGACAAACTGCGGTATGCCGTGCCCCTCTACACACCGGCTATCGCGGTAGCGCTCTTCATCATCGTCTGCCGCATCATCTTCATCCCTGACCGCCTCCTCACCATCCTCTTCCCGCCCCTTCTGCTCCTGGTGGTCCTGCGGCAACTGGCTTTCTGCATCCGCGAGAGTGGCAGGGCAACCACCGTGGATATCACCCTGGGATGGCTCTCGCTGGCCATCTATATGGCGGGCTTTGCCTACTCGTTCTTCGGCTACACCTTTGTGGCGCTGCTGATACTCGTCTGGTGGTATTTCCAACTGGCTATACTCTTGTCCATCGCTTGCATCTTCCATCTGCTGGCTGCATACAAAGAGCGTAGGCTCGACCGACGCGTGAACGCGATGCGCAACCGTATCAACTACGTCTCCGGACCGGACCGCGAGTCGCTCCTCTTCGGCGCCACATGGCTCTACGAACTCGTGCAGCAGGTGGCTATCCCCGCTATGCTCGTCCTCTCCCTCCCCATGTGCGTGCACCTCTCGCTGAACATCTTCGATTTCAACGACCTCTACACCAAGTTCTACCACGATCCCTTCGTCCTGTTGCAGGACAAAGATAGTTTCGAGACCCTGCGTATTTCTTGTGAGAGCATCGTCCGCCTGCTGATTCTCTTCTTCATCGTACGCTATATCAACCGCGCTGTCCACGCCATCTGGCAGTATGCCCGCTATGCCGCCTTTATGCGTAAGAACAAACGCACCACTATCCGTGCTAACGAGATCAACCTCTCTCTGGGCAACAGCATCATCAGCGTCATCGTCTGGCTCTCCTACATCACCGTCGTCGTCGTGGTCTGGAAAGTACCTGTCGGCTCGCTTAGCCTCGTCGCCGGAGGTCTGTCTGCCGGTATCGGTTTGGCGATGAAGGATATCCTCAACAACTTCATCTATGGCATCCAACTCATGGGCGGACGTCTGCGCGTAGGCGACTGGATCGAGTGCGACGGTGTCCGCGGACATGTGGTCGCTATCAACTACCAGTGTGTGCAGATGGAAACCGAAGACGGCACCGAGATGTCTTTCCTCAACGAATCACTCTTCGGCAAGAGTTTCATCAACCTCACCCGCAACAACTCCTACGAGAAGACCACTATTTCCGTCGGCGTCGCCTATGGCACCGATGTGCAGAAAGTGCGCGAAGTGCTCGTCGAGGCGATGCAGGTCATGTGCACCAAGGACAAGTACGGACGCGAAGTTGTGGACCCCAAACACGGCATCTATGTCGTCGTGGGTGCTATGAGCGACAGCTCCGTTGACGTGGCCGTCAAGCAGTATGTGCTCGTCGCCGAACGCCTTGGCTATGTTGACCGCGCCAAAGAGGTCATCTACAACGCCCTCAACGCTAACGGCATCACCATCCCGTTCCCGCAGTGCGACGTCCATCTGATTAAAGAATGAACTCTTTAAACTCTTGATAAAATGAAAAAGTCATCTTTTATCCTCTCATTAGCGCTCGCGCTTTTGATGACCGCCGGCTTCACGGCCTGCAAGTCCGACCAACCCAAGCACGAACCTTGGACACAGGAACTTATCGACGCACTCGAGCAGGACACCATCGCTAAGGCGCTGCTCATCAAGTCCATCGACATCGCGCGCTCCATCAATCCCGACCCCGCGACCAACCCTTCGCAGACCCTTGAGGACTACTACAACTACCTCGACTGGTCAACCAAATGTCTGCCTTGGAGCGTCATTCCTCAACCCGCTGGACGCACCCTCTACGACAAAATCGACCAAAGCGTTGACTATTTCTATTTCGTTCTCGACATTCCCCTCGACGAACTTCGTGACCGCGACCTCTACTATCCCTCCATCCAGTATATCGAACCTTTCGCTTCCTGGTATCCCAAGTACCACGACGCATGGGGACTTTTCCTCTCATCCGAGGAATCCTGGAAACCCGAGTACAAGGATGTGGTCCTCTCCGACCCGATGTTCGGACTGCAGAACGGTTGGTACGAAGACCCCTCCAACTGGCATTCGTTCAACGACTTCTTCATACGCAAACTCTCATCACCCGACGCACGTCCTATCGCCGGACCGGATGACGCTTCCATCGTCGTTTCCGCTGCTGACGCACAGCCGCAGGGAGTGTGGAATATCGATGAAAACGGACAAATAGTACAGCACGAGGGCGTTCTCATCAAGTCCCGCCAGTTCAACAACGTGGACGACCTCCTCGGACCCGAAAGCGCCAGCCGCGGCCTGTTCAATGGAGGCACGCTCACACACTCTTTCCTCGATGTTAACGACTATCACCGCTACCATTTCCCGGTTTCCGGCACTATCACCGAACTTCGCAATATCCCTGCCATCGACGCGGCCGGCGGTATCACCATCTGGGATGCTGAGGCTCAGCGTTATCGCCTCGAGTGCGACATCCCCGGATGGCAGTCTATCGAGACACGCGGACTCGTCGTCATCGACACCCACGAATACGGACTGGTGGCCGTCCTGCCTATCGGTATGTCCCAGATTAGCAGTGTCAACTTCGCCCCCGAACTGGCCGTCGGACAAGAGGTCCACAAGGGCGATCTGCTCGGATGGTTCCTCTTCGGCGGCTCGGATATGGTGTACCTCTTCCAAAAGGATGCCCACTTCGAACTCACCACTACCGAGCATCTCCTCATGGGACAGCAGATGGCCACTCTCAGCAAGTAAGCCCACAGCT
>ONXE01000016.1 GCA_900321775.1 uncultured Bacteroidales bacterium | reverse complement strand
CCCTGCTTGCGACGCTGGGTTTGTTGTGCACGAATCAAGCCGTAAAGCACATAGGCTCCCAACAATACGATACTGGCCACAATGGCGATTAGTTCCAAATTCTTCATACCTGTATTCTCTTTTTTGTTCCTTGGTTTATCAAAACGGTGCAAAATTACACTTTTCCGCGCACATAGCGCGTATCCCTCGCGGAAAAACGTTTTCCTCTGACGGAAAAAAAATTTCCTCTAACGGAATTCCGCGAGAGGAAAGTATGGTAAACGTTCTGAAAACGAGTGCAGTAAGCGTTTTATTGCTTGGGTTTGTAGGCAGAGGGCGATTCTTTGCCCATTTGCTTGAAAGCCTTGGTCATGGAGGCGGCAGAAGAGAAGCCGCAGCGCTCGGCTATGAGGAACAGTTTGGCCTCGGGTTCGGTCTGAATGAGCCGGATAGCCATCTGTACGCGGTGTCGGTTGATCATGTCGTAGAACGACTGATAGCCGCTGCGGTGGATGACTTCGGTCAGGTACTTGGAGTTGATGTTCATTTGCGAGAGGAACCGCTCGATGGAGATGTGCTGTTCGGCAATGATGGTCTCGTCGGCCAAGAGTGCCTGCAGTTTGTCCCTGAGTTGCTCGTACCGCTTGTCATTGAGGCGATTGACGGCATGCGACTGTTGCGACAGCACCTCCTGCTCGGCGGGCGTGAACACCTTGCGCCAGGGGTTGAGAGTGAAGATGCAGAACCAGATACTTACCACGGTGAACACGATGTCGCGGGCGAACTTCACCCACATGTTGTCTGCGCAGAAGTTGATCAGCAACAGCAGACAAACCGCCACGGGCAACCATTGGATATATTGTGCGAACCTAACGGGGAAATCGCCTGCATCGGCGTAGGCCTCTTCGTTAACCTGACGGATGGTGCGCCCTATGCGCAGGGCCATACGGACGTTCAGGAAGAAATAGTACGCAAACACGCCCAACACCGCTGCAAACACCCACGGCCGGGAGCCTTCAGGCAGCGCTATCAGACCCAAGGCCTGCAGAAACAGTGGCACCAGCACTATCACTGCGGGGATGGCAATCCAGTAGTCCTTCAGCGTGTGAAGGTTGCGCGGGAAGAAATACAACTCGCACATCACGAGCATCTGAATGGAGAAGAAAAGCAGTGCAAACGCATTGACGTAGAGGAGCGCGGCCGGCTCGCCGATGTGCAGCAGGTACGGAATCTCGAACACCTGCATCAGATAGATCACGCCCACAGCTCGCTGTGCGGGGAACAACTCATGGAAATGCTCGTCGTAGGCTTTGGGCCGATACACCCACTTGAGTACTCCACTGTACAAGTGAAGCACAATGAACGCCAACGAGGCAGAGTATAGCAGCATATATGTGATGCCCGGAGTCATCTTTTGTACCTGTTCGATTCGCGGGTGCAAAATTAGTAAAAAGTTTTGACATGGCCAAACTTTTTGCCAAAAAAGTGCAAAAAAAATGTTCCCCAAGGCCTTACCAGGCGTAAATTTGCTCCGCTCCTGTTTCGGAAACATCCATCTTGGGCGTGCTGGTAGTAATGAGGTCCGTTGGTTTGCACAGCCGAAACATCTGAATTTGCGGTGTTCTATACTGTCTCATAGTCTTTGTCCATTTATGGAATACTCAACTCCGTTGCGAATGATTATCATTTGCCCGTCTCTCAGGATTTTCTGACAACGGATTTCGGGGGACTGCACTTCCCGTAAGTCGGTTGGCGAAGCGACAATCTGCAGCGTAGCGGGCATGCCTCGATAAACAGGTGCCTGGGCAGAAGGCGTGATCTGAAACCATGCCCTGAAGCCCGACATCTTCGCATTTGGGTCAGCATCGCTCGGCCAATAGAGGATGTTGTTGCCGCCAAGGAAGAGGTTGAGATGCTGGTCTCCTTCGGTAGCGTCACCGATATGTGTCTTACCGTAGAACCCGTGGAACAGGACTTCGCCCGTGCCGGCATAGTCAGCCGACTGATCGTTATCCCAAGTGATGCCGGTGAAATGCAAATGGGTCAGTACCTCGCCTGTGTTTGACCACTGGATGAGATAAGGTGTTCCGGCGGCCAATGCAGTACCTGTCAATGGGGTGATGTCCAGTTGCAGCTCACCGTCTGAAACGGTTGCACCGACGAACTTATAGACCTCCGCGCCCTTAAGTGGAGATGCGCTGATATCGGGCACGCTGAACGGCAATGTGAGCGTGTTGAAACAACCTGCCTTGCGGAGAGTGCGGAAGAGGTCTATCTCGTTAGTATTCCGAAATAAGGATATCTTGGCTTCAGCAGTAGTTTGCTCATCGTTCTCGTCGAGGAAACAAAGGGTTAGCTTTTCTTGGTATTGAGTCCAAATATCCGCCTTTGTGTATGCCCCGAGCGTGGGTACACAAATCTGCAAGCCGGTAGCGCAGCTGGTGAACGCATCCGCCCCAAGAGCAGGAGCCATTTGCGGACGACAGAACACGTGAACCAATGACGAACAGCCATAGAAAGCACTTGGACCGATACTTGTCACATTGTCGGGAATGATAACATCCGTAAAGTCCGTACGATTATAAAAGGCCGAAGAACTAATCGTTGCCGAAGCGCCCGGATCAGGTGAGGTAAGGACAAGCATAGTGCCTTGTAACTCATATTCCAGATTGGTGCCACATGTCGTTCCTGCGAAAGCCGTGCTTGCCGCCCCGACGAACAGGGCAGCAAGCAGTAGTATCTTACAATTTTTTGCCGGTAACATCATATTTCTCATTGTTGCGAATAATTACTACGTGTTGGTTCTCAAGAATCTTATACGGCTTTCCTGCGTTACAGGGCTCCAGCAGCACGGGAGCTTCCAGCGAACCATGATGACTGTCTGCCTCGCATTGGATGGTAAGCGGAGCATGGTTGCCGGAGTAGGCCTGCAAGACGACTCCGTTGGCGGTCTCGAAGCGAAGCGTTCCCTGCCTATCGCTTTGGATGGTAAGGAAGAAGAACGTCTTATCGTCCACCGTGACAGGTGTAGCCACGCCTGCGAGGACTCCGTCCACGTAGCAGTGGAGGCGAGAGTCAAGGGTCGAGAGGCGAGCAATCATCGTCATGTTGGAGGCCGACGGAATGGCGGTGCGTTCGCGTTGGAAACTCGGCGCAGAAGCTGCGCGGTCGTAGAGGCGGATGGTCACATCGCCCGGGCCCATACGGCGGAACAGGAAGCCCTCGCCGGGACGGAGGCCTGTGAGGTCGCCCACCCAACGTCCGTCGGACGAGAAGACGGCAAAGCGGTTATGTCCTTTCAGTATATCGCCCGGCATGGCGTAACTGTAGTAGTCGGACAGCGCTTCGGCCGTAGGCGTGCCTTGAGAGAGCAGACATGGGAAAGCAGTCCACGCTCCATCACCGCGGAGGGTGATCTGCTTGCGGGACTCATGAAGCGGGTCACCGTTCAGACGCAGTTGGTTCTCGGCTGCAGCATAGACCATGTATATCTGCGAATAATCCCAAGCGGAGAGGGTTCCCATGAAGGCGTCCATCACCTCGGAATAGGTGCAGAACTGGCGGGTTGCGGGGTTCTTGATGAGGTCGCCTTCTTTCCACGGCGTGGCGGCCATCATAACCTGATTGAGCGCCGCCGTCTCAGGTTGCAGGTCGAGGTTGGTGGAAACCCAGTTCCAGCCGGGCAGGATCTCGATAATCTGTGTCTCTGAGCCGGAAGTTGTGAAGACGACAGGTTCGTCGTTGCCACAACCGATGACATCGCCGGACTTGAATTGGATAGCGCGACTCGGCGAGAGGATAAGGGTCTTGCCCGTCGAGGCCTGCCATAGGTGGAAGGTCAGGTTCTTGCCGTTCATCTGCTCGCTGCCATAGATGGTGATGTAGAGTTCGGCAGTGGATGCCGGTGAAAGAGTACCGGCCACAGGAGCCGGATGCGCCATGCCGACAGACTCGTTGCGGAAGATGGCATAGACGATATCCTCCGGGTCGGTGTCATAGGTGTCGCCTATCTTGACCAGTCCGCAGACGGACATGTTGAGCGGATAGAGGCTCGTGTTCACGTCTTCGTACGGCGGCAAAGCCTCAACGGTATATTCCACCTCGAGCGGTTCGCTCAACCCGTTCTCATCGGTCAGATAGACTACATCCATGTACTTGCCTACGGGCATGTTCGGGTTGTAATAGAAGCGGATGAACTTGTCCTCAAGCGGGTTGATGCTGCCGTACGACTGATCCACAGACAGCCAGTCGGGCAACGACTCGATGGCAAACTGATGACGTTTGCCGGAGCGGTTGATAATCTCCACATCCCGGTACTCAAAATTAGTGACCGGTGCGCCGAAAGTGGCGTAAAGGTTCAGGTCGTCATCCTCCCATTTGAGGCTGTTGCGGTCCACAAAAGCGGTCCACATCACAGGCGATGCCATAGGGTTGCCGTTCATGTCCTCCACATCGCGCACGGTGACATAAACGGTCTGTTTGTTGACCTCGCGATCTTTGTTGAGGATATTGATCATCAGTTCGTCGTTGTTGAACGACCAGTCGAAGAACAGTTTGGTCAGCATACCTTGCGAGCGAACCGGTGCAGAGGCGGTCTTATCCGCCATATCGGCGATGGTCTGTCCGTTTCGGGCGATGACCAGCGGCACCTGTTTCTCGATGATATCTCCGGCAGAGGTCTTGAACTGACGCTGGTCGTTCACGCTGAACACCAGTTCCATAATACCGCTCTCGTTCTCATTGGTCTGCTGGAACGGCAGATAAGCCATCAGACCCATTTCGTCGCCATAGGGCGAGATGTGTCCGTACCCCTCGACAAAGGTCTTGGGCAGGGCTTGCTCAAAGATGGCTATCTCGTCGATATTACCCTCGAAGCCGCTGCCTCCGAGGAACATCCGGCCGCTGATACTGCCGAAGTTGGCAGCCGATTCGGAGACCACCGCATCTTCGTCCACATACAGAGTCAGGTCGTTATGTGCGCGGTCAACAGTAAGCAGCAGATGATGCCATTCGCCGCCGGCTATCGGGCGGTTGACGCGATACGAACGGTCGCCGTTATACATCACCAGGTTGCCGTTCTCGATGGCGAAGCGGAAACCGCTGGCTGCGGAGAAGATATTTCCGTTTTCGGCGGTAGTCTTTACCCAGCACATAAACGACTCGTCGTGAATTGAGGAGCGGGCCATCAGGTCGCCTGCCAACTCGACGGAGTCGGTGGCGGGTATATGCAACGATATACCTTTCTCATATCGCCACGTCGCGCCGTTTACGAACAGCGTCGCTCCGTTGGCTTTGTCGGTGAGCGTCGTACCCTGTCCCTCGTTCATGGGATAATATGCCAGCAGTTCGCGCTCGAAGCCCGTCAGGTACTTCATGTGCGTATTGGCTATTTCCGCGGGCGTGAGGGCCTTGGTCCAGATTCGTGCCTCGAGGATACTGCCTATCAGGCCGGCACCGAAGTTCAGCGGCGCGCAAGCCTTGTGTACGAACGGTATCCCGGTGACGGGCGAAGAGGGCTTGGTCACCTCTTGTGTACCGGCAAAGAACCGGACGGCGCCTGTCTCGTGGTCATATGTGACGATGACGCGCGTGAAATCGGTCATCGGGACGCTCAGACGTTCGGAGTTGACGTAGTAGTCGAATCCGACGGCAAGCGACAGACGATTGTCGTAGGATTTGCCGAAGAGCAACAGATCGTCGCCTGAACCATGCATAAAGAAAACTTCCTCGGAGTTTGGTTCGGTGGGTTTGACGAGCATATCCAACGTGAACGACTCGGACAAACTGCGGTTGGCCTTGGTCTCGGCACACGTCTGAACGTTGCCTTCAAACACAAGAGCTGCACCCGTGGTGATACCCGTCTCGTTGGTGATACCCATCAGTTGGAAATTGTTGTCTTCGTCCAGATAATTACCCGCAATCGCTTCGTTGAAGCGCAGCTTGAGGTTGTCGCCTACACCGAGGATAGCATCCGCCGGCTCGGGCTGACCGAACACGCGTGGCGGACGTGTGTCTTTGGTACCCGACAGCACAGCAGAACTGCGGGTGACGAACCCGTTACCGTAACGGCAGTAGCTCACAGCGCGCAAGTCATACTGCTGCTCCATCGGGTCGCGCTCGCCATAGAAACGGATGTTCTCGATGCGGCCACTGGTAATCATAGCCTTGTTACCGCTGGCGGCCTTGTAGAGACTGTCGGAGTAGTAATAACTGCATTGGTTCACCCATGCGTCATCGGACTGAGTGGATAGTTTGTACTGGAACTCAATATGGTCGAAGCCGTTGTAGTTGACATCAAACCCATCGATGGTCACCGGCAGGTAATAGCCTACGGAGTCTTGCGACGAAAGGGTGTTCATCACCCATTTGTCGTGCGGCGTGACAATGTTCACCGGACTTGCTACAGGCATATAATGTACCGAGAAACGGCATGCCACTTTGTTATACGGGTCGCAAGGCGAGGACAACTCGAGGGTAATGTTCTCATAGTCATAGCCCTCTCCGGCATACACCTGAAGGGTCTTGGTGATGATTTCGTTGTGCGCGATCTTGATGGCTCGTCCATCGCCCGTCAACGGCATTCCATCGATGATGAGTCGAGCGCCGTGGGGGTTGGAGCCCTCTTTTTGCTTGAGGTAGAACGTGATAGGAGCCACCGAACTTCCGTAATCGCCTTCCCCCTCATTGGTCAGTTTGAGCAGGAAGACCGCCGCCTGGTCAGCCGGCACATTACTGCGCTCGTGGACATTGATATCCAGTTTCTGGTTCTCCAGATTTAACGTTCCTGCCGAGAGTGGCAAGGACGGCTCATACCAGTTGGCGGAGTATGCCGGTTCATACGGGCAACGGGACGCACCGCCTTCCAGGAAAAAGACATACGAGCCATACAGACTATCCGGTGTTCCGTCAATCAGGTTGCCGACGCTGTTGTTCGAGATGAAATCACGAATCTCGTCCGAGCCCTTGTTGAACGCATCCTTGCTGTTGACCAAACGATAAACCGAGACAGACTCGTGGCCGAAGTTATCCGGCTCGAGGACAAAGCCTGTTCGCTTGGTATGCGTGGTGCCGGAGTTGGGGGTGTAGTCAAACGAGAGATTGATGATGGGTGTAAACTCGTAGATGAAGTGTGAGCCCACCTGGTCTGACGTGATGGTAGTCGGCTTACCTTTATTGGGGTCAATTTTGTGATTCCAAAGGTCTTCTATCTGCTGGGTAACACTTTGACCGAATGCATTTTCAAGGAACGTTTTTGCACCTTGCGACGGTTTGAGCGAACCTCCGGGATAGTCGATACGTTTGGTGTAGTCTGCTCCGTATTCATAGGTCTCGTTATGCGTTATCATCGTACCGCCGCTTACAGACCACGTGCCTACTTTCTGTTTTTGGCTGCCATAGATAGCACTGATCTTCTCCTGCTCGTTTCTGAGGAACGCTTTTTCCCAATTTGCAATCTGGCGGTTGTAGGATGCTACCTGGTTATCATAAAGGGTAGAGTCGCCTGTAGGATAGAAGATCTTGTAGTAACCTTCCGACGCAAAGAGCGTGTCGCCGACAGCCACAAGTGACCAATAGGCAGGTTTGTGTTGGGCGTTGGCTACGGCCTGAACGGTTGCACTGTCGCCGGTTACAAACAGCATATCCCGTTGTTTCTTGATTTGCGGGATGAGGGTGTTCTCGATATAATCATGGGTGTAGGCAAAGGTCGAACTGATATAGGGCCCGACCTCGGTTTCTTCGCCGATAACCAGATACCATAGTTTGCCGTTCTTGTCACGTCCGCTGCTGACCAGCCGCATTGCATTGTGGCGGTCAAGTGCATGCAGTGTGGCGTAGGTCAACGAGTCGAGAGGTTTGACGGCCGAGGTGATACCGTAATAGAAGTTCTGCACCGCACCGATATACACATCGGCTTCCTGACCTACGAAGTACTTGCCGTTACCTGTTTGGTCCACGAAATACTTCTCGTTGTCGGTTTCAATACGATTGGAAGTGGTGAAGGTATAGGAGCCGTACTTGTCGTACAAGTAATGACTGGTTACCGGTATGTCGAAGGTGTTCTGTGTACTATAGGTAGAAGTATAACCGGCATAAGTGCCTGCCGGGCCTCCGACGTACGATCCCATCGACACGGTACTTTGAGCTCCGTAGCCTAACATCAGGGTCAGACCGAACTCAAAATCAAACTTGTACTCGTAGTTGTAGTTATACTTCGTGCCCTCCTCGATATAGGAATAGCTCTGTGAACCCGGCGGGTCGCGAAGGATATCAAACAGGATGATGTCTCCGGACGTAAAGGTGACGAAATCGCGCCCTTTGGCTTTGTTGCCGCATACATAGGCCCGGATAGCCTGTTTCTCGATGTACATGCCCTTGTATTCGACGCTCAGGTCCAGCACACGAAGCGCCTCTTCGCCGGTCTTGATAAACGAGATATAGTTCACCGGAACGGTGATATCCGCCTGGCCAAGACTATCAAGAGATTTGACCTCCACATCGGTGACACGCTGGTCGTGCATACCGTTGTATATCTTCAGCTTTCCGCCGTTGATACGCACCTCTTCGTGCTTGGTGGACAGGAAATCGTTGTTGTAGTAATAGTCCTCATGCGCTGTGATACGGAAGTGGTAATCGCCCGTTGCGAAAACCGGTGCGCCAAACAGGTACGTATAGCTGCCGTCGGGTTGTTTGGTGGCCAGTTCCACCTCTTCGTTCACGTTCAGGACGTTCTTGCGAATCATGCTCTTTTCGCCCAGGAAATCCATCTCGATGCCATATATCAGCTGCTTGCAGGAGATGTTTATCGGACTATGATAGATGATACTGTAGTCGGCGTTGTAGTGCACCGTATCACCGCCATACACCGATATGTTGTGCCGATTGGCCGCGTCGCTCAAGTCAAGCGTTTCGCTGGTCTTACCCTCGGCAAAGAGCGTAGCGTAGCCGCGCGCCGTAGCCTGCGTCACCTTGTAGCGCACCGGGTACAGATCCACGGCATACTCGCCCGTATTTACGTCCGGGTAGATGGTGATGCGTTTCTTCTCGAACAGCGTGTAGGTGGAGTCCACCCGTTGTTGAATGGTGTCTTTGTCCAAGTCCGAGTTCACATGCACAATCTGTGAGATATTATCGCCTTCCAGTTCGAACACCATTTTTATATCCGCGCCCAGGTAGTTGGTACTGAGCCCGTGTCCGAGCGGTTTCTCTCCCTGCACATCGCCACCGGCCAGACGACCTATCAGACGCACCTTGGTTTGGTCGTAGATACGGATACCATCCACCGGTTTGGTCAACGTCAGGAGGCTGTCGCCTTCCATGCGCACATAGCCGTCGCCCGCAAACCAGTGGCCGTCCTTCACCGCTTGCAGGGTAAAAGGTTCGCTCTTGGGCACGGAGAACACGAAATTGCCCGACGCGTCCGTTTTATACACATGTCCGGTCACCTGCACTATTTGACCGTTCACCAGGAAATTGGCATCCCTCACGGGGATGGTACTGTTCTCGTAGAGCACACGACCGCTCACACGTACCGAGGAGATGTTCTCAAAATCGGCACCCGTTACCACGCAGTGATCTAACGAGAGGGTGATGGTGGCAAAGGTGGCCGAGGTGTTATTGTAGCGGAACTCGGCCGTTTGGCTTACCGGAGTGATGGCGTACTGCGCATCGCCGCTGTAGAGCACACTGTCGATGAGGTAATAACCGCTCTCGTCGGTCAAGACGCGCTGCAGTACCACGCCATCCGAAACGCGCGAAGCGTTCACCTCGATGTTGGGGCATCCCGTGCCATCCGCATAAGAGATGCGCCCGCTTATCTTGCCGTACGGACTTCGGCTGCCGGTCGTTTCTGCACTGCGACGGAGCGTCTCGCCGTTGCAGGTGTATGTCATCGTCAGACGATACTGCCACGGGTCGGCCACGGATGGGTCCGCCTGCGTGTCCTTGAACCAGTTGGCCGACAGGCTGTCAACCAATGACGTCCAGGCGCTCTCGTTGTTCGGGCGGGCTTCGATGCCATACGTCCCGACATCGCCTTCAGTAGCGCTCCACGTAAGCAACACATATTCCGCATACTCGGCTTGACTGCCGGCGAACGTGTTGATGTTGGCCGCCTCGGTATAGTAGATATGCGGCCCTCTGAACTCATGCACTGCCGTCATGCGGGAATCCTTATCCTGCAGTTTCTTGACGACGACTCCCGTCGTGTCGATATACGTCTCGTACTTGTAGTGCACACACGGCGTATTGGCATAGTCGGTATAGTTGACATACGGCGATCCGATGAAGAAGGGCGTTCTATCCGAAGCATAGAAAATACTGTCTATGGCTCGGAGGATAGTATCTTGCGGCACCTCTATCAAGATGGTGTCGTTGCTCTCTATCAGTATTTTGCGAAGCATCAGTTTCTGCCGGGTATCCCAATAGTAATCCGTGTAGCCCGGATCACGGGTATCGCGTTCGGGGTTGTGGTTACCGTTAGCCAGATCCCAGTGGAAATGTACCGCCCTGTTGTTCTCGAAATCAGGGTCCAACCAGTAGGAATAAACGGCATCCATCTTGAAACACTGGGGCATGTACAATTCGCCATTCGTCAAATTCAGTTTACCGGTAGCGTTGTAGCCTCCGGGATACCAATCCCAAACCGCAGACGAGCCTCGGCGCACACGGTAGTAGATATTGTAACTCTGCTCCTCCGGGTTCCACCACGCCGCTTCGGTTGAATCGACGAACGTATAGGTCTGAACATTGTTGACGGTAGTGGTCGAGTCATACAACATGGGCAGAACACCTATTGTCTGCGCATCCGAGTAATCCTCGTGATAAGCCCGTTGTATTTCGAAGATATCCCCTTGCATTGCGTCCTCTTCTTCGGGATAATGGACTTTCCAACTCAGTTCTTTATACCGATTGTTGATGTACCATTTGCCCGGATTCTCGCGATAATACTTGTAGCCGCGAACCGCAAAATCGTGTATCTTGTGATAGGCGGGCACATCCACTCTGTTCGACCACACCCATCGCCAGGTCGTCTGGTCCGAGCTGCGTACTTCCCAGAAACGGGCACGAAAACCGCGTTGTACCGTATCATGCGGCTCGATGTAGATTACGCCCGATTTCTCTGCCTGCAACTTCGGCGAGGGGTCTTGCGTCGTGTAGTATTTGGTCACGTCCGACACAGTCGTGTACACCGTCGCCAATTTGCCGTAACCGGCAGGACCGCTGGAGTTGGCTGCATACATGAACGGGTCCACTATCATCGGCGCACGTTCGCCCTGCGCGCCGGTATATGCGCCCATATTGTACCCCTTTGCATAGTAATTGGCCGAACCATACTGATGGTGGTTCGACATCACATGCAGCGTGAAATCCTGGCCATCCAGGCTCTCCGGCGGATACCAGTCGAACTCAAACCACGTCAAATGTCGGCCCTCATCCTTACGTTTCAACTCCACTTGCACCACCGTGGAGCTATCCGCCACGATGGTTTGCTTGACGCTGTCATAGCTGTTGGTGCACTCTATCACACCGCTCCACAGCTGCACCCACACCACGCCCTTGTCTTTGGGCCAGTGATGCGAACCCGACGAGGCGCTACGGTTGTAGTAGTTGTCGGCCCAGTAGTGCATATGTATCACCGGTCTGGCCGTTCCGCTCGACTGCGTATAGATACGCGAACCCGTCTCTTTGGCGTACGGCGCTGGAAGATTGCCCCAATCGTGGTTCTCTCCACGACCGGCGTTGTAGTTGTTGTCGCCCTCACCAAACACAAACACCTTGATGTGTATCTTGCCGTTGCCGGCATTGTACGCATCAAAGTTGTTGGGGTCCTCAAAATACCCCCTGCCGGTAGCGGCCATCAATGGCGAATAAAGTAAAACGAAAGGCGCAAGCAGTGCGAATGCTGCCAATAGGTACAGTTTTTTCATACTATTGATTGACTTTTGATTTTACGTAAAATACGCTGCAAAGGTACATTTTTTTTTTGAGACTACCAAACTTTTTGCCCAAAAAGTGCAAAAAAAACGCCATCTGAACTCTAAAAGCGCCCAAATAGCCACTATTCCGCCCGAAATCTCACCAAAAACCGGCGGTGTCCCCGTTAACGGAGGGGGGCGGGGCTATGATTCTCTTGCAAAGTGCCCGTTTTAGGAAAGTGTATTCTATGGACAGGTTATTTGCCCCAGCGTATCATTTGTCCTATTACAAGGATTCTTTAAAGACCTTAAGAACCTTAGAGACCTTACTGTTGATACTCTTGTTCTGTAGCCTTGATTCTTGTATTATTCAAACTCATATATATCGTAGAATCGGTCGAAATAGGCACAAAGTTTGTCGAGAACACGTTGCTTGACGACAGAACGGTCAGCCTTTGCTCCGCCCAAGTTGAACAACGGAAGCGAAGGAAGGCATTCTATAATTGCTGTACCTTGTGTTTCCACTTCTCCTGTCTGGAATGCCTTGCGAACAAAAGCAATCGTCTGCTCACGTTTGAGGTTCTCAGATACGATGATTTCGTCCAGTTGTTTTTGTGCTTGTTCGTGTACGTATGCCATCCACTGCTTACCAATTTCCTTATCGGGCGAGTAGCGTTTGACAAATGCCTCAATCAGCTCTCGTTTGTTACGCAATGTGGGGCTGGAGCCAATAGCCTTGGACAAAAGTTCTTCGAGGGTCGGGCCCTCTTTTACCTTGTCTTTTCCGTATTTCTTGGCGATGAGAGCCAGAATATAGTCGATATTGATATCCACTTGTTTGATGAGTTCAAGCTCAAAGATGAGGTCATCGTTAATATCGACCATTTCGCCTTCTGAAGGATGTCGATATTTCTCACTCAAATCGAGATATATAGACTTGTAGTCCTGTATGTCTGCATCGGATATAAAGTTCTCCTTTTCTGTCTCGTAGCGATCGAAAGTGGTCAGCAGGTTATCCATGCGCAAGAACGATCCAAACAACCGTATAAACTCTTTCTCCTTCTCCTCACCTACAATTACGTTGTGAGCGGGGTCGGGGAACATCTCTTTGAGCGCAGCGACAATCTTTGCAAAGCCGACGTGTTTCTTACCATTCTCGTCGGTGTAGCCGTTGACATATTGGTCATACGATTTGAGCAGCACTATATTGCAGGCATTCTTGTCGCCGAAGAGTGTGATTGCATCGTTGGTTTCTTGCTCCAGATTACGAAAGCAGACTATATTACCGAATTTCTTGATGCTGTTCAGAATACGATTGGTTCGACTGTAGGCTTGCATCAATCCATGCTGGCGCAAATTCTTATCCACCCAAAGGGTGTTGAGTGTGGTTGCGTCGAAGCCCGTAAGGAACATGTTCACCACAATCAAAATATCCAATTCACGGTTTTTCATCCGATTGGATACATCCTTGTAGTAGTTGCCGAACTGATCTGTGGAAGTGTCGTAATTACAACTGAATATTTGGTTGTAATCAGCAATTGCCGCCTCCAAGAAGTCGCGCGACGATTGATCTAACTGCGCTGCACTATCATTGTTCTCTTCGTCCAAGATTCCGTTGATTTCCTCATTCTGTCCGTAACTGTAGATAAGTGCGACCTTCAGGCGTTGCTCCTCAGGAAAGAAATCTTGTTGGCGCTGAAATTCGGTGTAGTAGAGTTTGGCTGCCTCGATTGAAGCTGTAGCAAATATCGAGTTGAAACCCGTGACACGCTTGTCTTCCAGTTTGTAAGAGCGATTACGGTATGTCTTCTGGTCGAAATGTTGGAGGATATACTCTACGATGTTGTGAATGCGTTCGGGCGCAAGCAAAGCGCGATCGCGGTCGATGTCTTTCACTTCTTCCTCGCTGATGCCGGATTTGAGTCCTACTGTCTTGATATACTCAACCTTAAACGGTAACACGTTTTCGTCGGCAATAGCATTGATGACCGTATAGGTGTGCAACGGCATTACAGGACGCCCATGTTCATCCTGTTCTCCGCCAAACACTTGTGCTGTTGTAAGTAATTCGTTTTGTGCATTATCCGCAAAGATAGGAGTGCCCGTAAAACCAAATATGTGATATTTCTTGAAACGCTTAACGATAATTCTGTGCATATCACCGAATTGCGAACGATGACACTCGTCGAAGATGATTACGACGTGTTGCCCATAAATGGGATGCGTCTGCTCGGATTTACAGAACTGGTTGAGTTTCTGTATCGTGGTGATGATGATACGATCTTTGGCGTTTGACAATTGCGCGTGCAACACCGATGTCGATTTATTGTGACTTACGCACCCTTTCTTGAATTTCTCGTACTCCCTAATAGTCTGATAATCGAGGTCTTTTCGGTCCACAACAAACAGCACTTTATCTACGTAGTCCAGTTGCGTACATAGTTGTGCAGTCTTGAAGGAAGTGAGTGTTTTGCCCGAACCTGTCGTATGCCATATGAACCCACCGGCATTGATTGAACCATAGGTCCGTTTGTTGGTTGAGATGAGTATCTTCTGCAAGATGGCTTCTGTTGCTGCAATCTGGTATGGGCGCATTACCAGCATCTTCTGGTCCGCCGTGAACACACAGTAGCGCGTGAGGATGTTGAGCAATGTGTGACGCGCAAAGAAGGTTGCTGTAAAGTCCGTAAGTTCGCGTATCGGATTGTTTTCTCTATCCGCCCAATAGGATGTGAACTCGAACGAATCACATGTTTTCGTTCCCTCATCATCCAAGCGTTGGTCTTGGGGCTTCTTGCGATTTAGTTCCGTAAACGCACCGCGGCTGGTTGTATTGGAATAGTATTTTGTTTCCGTGCCATTGGAGATGACGAAGATCTGCACGTAATCAAATAGACCGTTATCTGTTCCGAAAGCGTCACGATGGTAGCGGTTGATTTGGTTGAAAGCCTCCATAATAGCCACACCTCTGCGTTTGAGCTCGATATGTACCAACGGCAAGCCATTAACCAAAATAGTTACATCATAGCGACATTTGCGCTTCCCATCTTCTGCCCTGTATTGATGAATAACTTGCAGATGATTCTCGTGGATATGCTTCTTGTCGATAAGTTTGATATTCTGGAAGGTGTTATCGTCCCGCGTAAGCACCAATTGCGCCGTGCGGTCATCTTGCAAAAGGATGGTTTTGTCCTTGAAGGATGCGTTTTGGTTCGCCAGTTTAACACGGAAGAAGCCCTGCCATTCGTTGTCGGTGAACGTAATAGCATTCAGTCGCTCCAATTGCTTACGCAGATTAACTTCGAGTTCAGCACTGGTATGGATGTCCACATACTCGTAGCCCTGTGTTTGCAGTTGTGCTATCAGAGCATCCTCCAACTGCGCCTCGCTCTGATAGGCGGTGCGCTTGGATGGCTTGTATTCGTATCTCGATACAACAGTCGATTGTGTGTTTTCGCTGATTAGTTTCATAGGCTATTGGTTTTTTCCGGTATTTCCGGTCCCTCCGGTTATTCCGGTCTCTCCGGATTTTCCGGCCTTTCCGGTTATTTCCGCGCGGAGGCGCGCTATCTCGGCTCGGGCCTCGGCGAGTTCGGCGCGAAGGCGCTCTATCTCTGCTTTGCTGTCATTACGGTAGCCCATCCGCGCTGCGGTCATCCGCTCACGGATGCCCCCTTGTTCCACGAACTCGCGGTCGCGCTGGGCTATATAGGTTGTGAGCCCGCGATCAACCATATGGCATAGACAAATGGCACAATTGGCGAATTCCTCAGGAGTCCAGCGCTCGAAATACGGGGAGAAATCTTCTACCGCCGTATGGGTACGGCAAAACTCATGCATTCTGTCCGCACGCGGATTCTTGCCCCACCATTCCTCTATGCCATGCGATTTCATGTAGTCGTGGTAGTCCTCCAGCAACTCTTGATTGCTACCTTTGGCGATGCCCAAGAGCTTGATCTCCGTTTCTACAGAGGTTTGACCATCACTACTTCCCTCAGTGATGTTCTGCTTGGTTGAGCGCGCCGCCTGAACCATCTGGTCCACAGTACGGTCGCCATACTTGGGCAAGAACCTGCGGCAGAAGGCCACAGTCAACTGATAGAGGATATCGCTACGCTTGTAGAAGTTGAGTTCTTTGAACACAACAGCCTTGCGCAGGATGCTTGGGGTACCATCCGCATGATGCTCTAACTTTACGTTCTTTGGGTCTACCATATGTCGTGTCGTTTTGTTTTGGTTGTTTGGTTGTTTGGTTGTTGGGTTGGTCCAGATTATCCGGTTTTTCCGGTTTTTCCGGTATCTCCGGCACCTCCGGCATCTCCGGCATCTCCGGATTCTCCGGTCTCTCCGTTTATTCCGGCTTACCCGGAAAACTCAGCAACTTATCCCGATAATACTCGTATCTGCGCTGTTGAGCGATTTGCTCGGCAGGAATGCCATCCGAGAGGCTGGTGGTCAAGGCTTCGAACTTGTCCAATATAGCCACAATCCGAGCTTGCTCGGGAAGGGATGGGAGGGGGAAACGGAACTTTAGCATATCATCACCATGCACTCTTGTCACCTTCGCTCCTGTTGCGCATTTCCGCTTTTGCTGGGCAAACATTTCTGTCTGGAAAAGGTATGCGATGTATTTAGGATTCTGATTATGGCGGAAAATATGAGCATCTCCGCTTACTGCAACATCATCTGCGCCTAGCCATGCAGTGGCCTTACAACAGGCCTCTACGTCTTCACTTGTGGTGGCTATTACTAAATCTCCTGTTTTTGCTTTCTTACATTTAGTATAGAGTGCTTCCGATATGAAAGATTTCGTTTTGTAGGTGAACGTTCCATAATAGGTGTGAACTTGACCATAATGAATACAAGGACAACCTTCTTCTACAAAATTGCTTTTCTGTATTCCGGAACCTTTAATCATCGTCCCTATCTCCCCCAGCGTTTTCCATTGCCAGGATGAGCTGGTTGCATCATTGCAGCTCCGCTTGCAGCTCCGCTGCCAACGCTGAAAACCGGTCAAGAATCTCCACTATTCGGTTCTGAATCTCAAGGGGTGGGAGGGGAATGAAGAATGATTCTACGATATTCCTATCAATCGTAGGAACACCTCCGACCCTTTTCTGAGACTCAAAGTAGTCCTCATAACGTGATAGGTAATAATACAGGAATTTATTATTGATTAAATCAGAATGTCCTAACCAAAAGCTGCCATCGGAACACCAAAAATCTTTATCCAGATATTTGACCCCACCAATACCCCCTGTGTTTACTATGATAATTGTGTCCCCAGGAGCATTGCTTTCGGTATAATTGCCTAAAGGAGTGTCTTTGCTGCCATGGTATACTTTGTATTCCCCTTCTTCGCATAATTGACTTTTTGTCAATCGTCGTCCTCTATTGACGCCAACCGTTTCCCGGATGGTTTTCCAGGGTACTCCGTTGGGGCAGAGGGTTTGTATGAGTTGCTCGATGTTAGTCATTGTTGCTCGGTTTTTTAGGGTTCTTAGGGGAGTTTAGAGGTTGGCAATCAGTTCGTCTATCTGCTGGCGCAGTTCGTTCTCGCGGGCTACAATCTCGGCTATTTGAGCATTGAGTTGGTCGATGTCGATTTCCTCGCGCGTGTCCTCCTGCTCTACATAACTATTGACAGAGATATTGTAACTATTTTCTGCAATAGCCGTGTTGTTTATCAACGAGGCCAGATGTTGTACATTCTCACGCTTGACATAGAGGCTTAAGATGTGCTGGATATTCTCTTCCGATAGTTTGTTCTTGTTTCCCTCGTGTACGAACTCGTTGGATGCATCAATGAACAGCACTTGGTTATCGGTCTTATTCTTGCGAATGACAATAATACATGTCGCAATGCTGACGCCAAAGAATAGGTTCTGCGGCAACTGGATAACCGTATCCACATAGTTGTTGTCGATGAGGTACTGACGTATCTTCTGCTCTGCCCCTCCGCGATACAGAACTCCAGGGAACTCGACAATAGCAGCAGCGCCATCTGGGGCAAGCCAAGAGAGCATGTGCATCGTGAAAGCCAAATCGGCTTTGCTCTTAGGTGCAAGAACTCCGGCTGGAGCAAATCGACGGTCGTTGATCAGTACGGGACTATCATCTCCTTTCCATTTGATGGAATAAGGCGGATTGCTGACAATGACATCAAATGGCTGATCGTCTTCCATATGTTTAGTACTCGGCTCTAACAATGTGTCTCCAAGTGCGATATCGAAATGGTTATAGTTGATATCGTGGAGGAACATGTTGATGCGGCAGAGGTTGTATGTGGTCTGATTGATTTCCTGACCGAAGAAACCTTGCTGAACGTTCTCTTTACCGATAACTTTGGCTACTTGCATCAACAGCGAACCCGAGCCACATGCGGGATCATAGACTTTGCGCACTTTGGTCTTGTTATGCGTAGCGATGCGGGCAAGCAACTCGCTCACTTCCTGAGGTGTGAAAAACTCACCTCCGGACTTGCCTGCATTGCCTGCGTACATCTTCATCAGGAACTCGTACGCATCACCAAAAGCGTCAATCTTATTGCCCTGAGGTCCTTCCAGATCCATGTCACCAACTGCATCCAGAATGCGCACGAGACGTTCGTTGCGCTTATCGACAGAGGAGCCCAGTTTGGAAGAATTGACATCGAGGTCATCAAACAGCCCTCGCATATCATCCTCACTATCAGTGCCTATAGCCGAGGCTTCAATGGACTTGAAGGCTGCGGCCAACGTCATGTTCAGATTGTCATCATGGCTTGCACGCTTACGAACGTTGCAGAAAAGTTGTGAAGGAAGGATGAAGAAACCTTTTTCAGCCACAATAGTCGCCCGTGCTCCTTCCGCTTGCGCATCATCAAATGCTGCATAATCAAAATTGGGATAGCCGGCTTTGCGTTGCTCACTATTGATGTAGTTGGTGATATTCTCCGAGATATAACGATAGAAGAGCATTCCAAGCACGTATTGCTTGAAGTCCCAACCATCTACCGACCCGCGCAATTCATTCGCAATCGCCCAGATACTCTTGAATAACTCCTGCTTCTGTTGTGTCGATGTAGCCATATATCTATTTTTCTACTAATTTGCCTTTATAATACTTGTATCGATGAGTCTCCGCAAGTCATTAAGAAGATCTGCGGAGACTAATTCAGTCGAATATAATTTTTCAGTATCAGCCATAAGCGGTGGTGGTGTCTTGTCGCAAAAACATTTCCGTCTGCAAAGTTATAAAAAAGATTTGATATGACCAAATATTTTGCAAACAAAATGTAAAAAATAATCTTTTTATTTGCGCATGTCAGAAAAAAGTTGTACCTTTGCACCCAAAATCAATATGACTACTCTTATCGACA
>ONXE01000100.1 GCA_900321775.1 uncultured Bacteroidales bacterium | reverse complement strand
GCAGCTGAGATTACGGAGCATCACGAGATGGGATTCAATCCTATCGTTATTGGTGCCGAGAAGCCGTCGGCATGGGGTGCGATGTACTTGTATGCCTGGGCTGACGAAGGAACCTTGCTTGGCCAATGGCCCGGAACGGCTGTGAATGTGGACTCTGCAGGTTGGGCGTACCATACGTTTGAAGGCCTTTCGGAAGTCAACTACATATGGAATGATGGTAATGGCACGCAGACCGTTGACTTGCTGGCCCGCGGTTCTGTATGTCAGCGCTTAATGGCTCCTCAGCCGCACATCAGCAATCCCAAGTGGACAGCCACTACGGTAGAGTGCGGCTCGCATGAAACGCTGCCGAGTGACACGACCGTCATTGGCGAGCCTATCACCGTTCGATTGTTCCCCTCTTCTATCGTTGAAGGCTGGGAGAGCGGCAATGGTGTCTTCTTGTACGCATGGACAGGCGACAGCACAAAGTTCTTGTACGCATGGACAGGCGACAGCACAAAGGTTCTGGGTAATTGGCCCGGATATCCCGTTGACAAAGTTAATGGCTGGTATTCGTACACCTTCCCCGCCTACATACAGAATGTGAACATCATCTGGAGTAACGGCGGCATGAGCACTCCTAACCAGACGGAAAATATCCTGAATGTTACGGCTTCCACTTGCTATCGTTTGGGCTATCGTACCACGATGATAGACGATTATGCAACCGGCAACATTCACTATGAAACTGACGTAATCGATTGCAGTGCCGAGACGACGCTGAAGACGATGTATGAGGTCAATCAGGCTGCTGACGGCACTCCTATCGCTGTAAAGCCATTAATCGTGACCTTTGCCAAGAAGCCGTACTTCTACGTACAAGATTTCGCTGATACTCCCGGTTTGATCTACGACATCAGGAATGAATGGACTGATCTGGCTTTCAATGACCTTATCACCGGTTTTGAAGGCGATGTAAAGGATTATAACGGTCTGAAGGAGATGGTTCCTTCCCTCTCGTACGTAGATTGGGAAGTTAGCAACCGAACGGAGTACATTACGATTCCGACTGCCACTTCCGCTCCGACGACTGCTGACATGAACAAAGTATTCCGTTTCAAAGATGTAAACTTTGGAAATGCTGCGTTCACTACTGAAAAGAAGATAAACATCACTGCCACCACGGCAAAAGGCGAGACTTTCGCTGTCCGCAACCAATGGCAGGAGGCCTATACGTTTGAGGCCAACAAGACCTACGACTTCACCGGTTGTGTGGCTGTTTACAACGGCAGCGTGCAAGTGTATGCGACCAACTTCGTAGAACATGCCGGCCCGACCCCGCAACCTGGAGACTCGACCATTCAAGACACGATTACCTTGGGCTTCGGCAATGCGTTTGCATGGGACAGCGTCTATCTGTATGCATGGGACGACAACCAGAATCCGCTGCTTGGCCAGTGGCCCGGTACGCCGATGACGTTGGACAGCTCGCAGTGGGCGTACAAGACTTTCATTGGCGCAGGAAAGATTAACTATATCTGGAACAACGGCAAGTACAGCAGCGAGGCCGCTGCCCGTCAGACGCAAGACTTGACGGCCAACGCTTCTGTTTGTCAGGCTCCTGACCCCTTCGTCACAAATTACCCGTTCGGGGTGGTGGAAATAGAATGTGAAGCCAATCCAGACTTTGTCTTTGATCTGAGTTTCGAGCAGGCTTTGGCTGTAGGCGCACTTGCCGACATCAACAATCCGAGCTACTACACGTATCGTACAACGGGTGTAGTGAGCAATATTCTGACAAGTCCGGAGAATGTGGATCGGTATAAGAACTGCGATTTCTTTATCACCAATCCGAACAATCCGAACGACAACAGCATCGAGTGTTTCCGTACGAAATGGTTACACGACCAAGCAATGTACGCAGATAACATGCCGGCCGTGGGTGACACCGTTACCATCGTTGGTTCGCTGCAGTACTATCAGGGTCGTACGGTTGAGTTCAACCGCGGCTATATAGAGAGCATTGCACGCCAAGTGACGCCTGACACGATTGTACCGCAGGAGCCGATTACGGTGAAGTTGTTGGCTTCGAGTGTACGTGAGGTGTATGACTGCAACTACGTAAACCTGTATGCATGGAGGACCGAGCCGGACGGATCCTATATTGACGTCCCGCTTGGTGGCTGGCCGGGCACCAGCGTTCCGTTGGACAGCGCGACGGGTTGGTATCACTACACGTTTGCTCCCGAGATTCAGGACGTGAACATTATCTGGAGCAGAGGGTGTGATGGCGGTTACAGGCAGACGCAAAACATTATGCACCTGACTTTCGACAACTGCTTCCAGCTGATGCGAGACTCGATGGGTATTATCGCCGTAGGCGCTAACTGCGACATTGTAGAACCTATCGTTCCTTATATTCCTGACACGACGCACCAAGACACTGTACCGCAGCCGCAAGAGGGTATCACCGTGAAGTTGTTGGGCATGAGCGTACCGTCGAGTTGGAACGAGGTTCGTCTATACAGCTGGACACCGGGTGTTGACCCCGCATTGAGTACAGACTATGGTTTGGCACTGACGCTCGACTCGCTGGGCTGGTACAGCTACACGTTCCAGAATCTCGAGATGATAGACCTCCTCTTCAACAACGGTGCTTGGGGAGCAGGCAACCAAACAGTAGATGCCCGGGTAACATCCGATGTATGCTATGCTTTCGGCGACCCGAACTCGGTGGAAAACAACCGCTATCCGCTCATCAGCGTGGATTGCATCCATCCGGATTCGATAACTCCGACGCCAATTGATACAGGGGGCACGTGTATCGTATATATACTCGATAACATTACACTCGCAGTTTACGACAGTATAGTAGTGCCCTATGGCGGAAACGCTGTACTGCCGACCGATAGGTTACCCGAGTACGACGGTTACCACTTCGTATTCTGGGAAGGTCTGTATGACGGCAGCAACGTGCTCTACAACGTCACCACCGACAAGTGGGCACAGGCCAAATACTATATCAACCTGCCGGAGGCCGAGCCCGCTAATCCTGTGACGGTTCGCCTGGATCCGGCCAGCGTACCCGAGAGTTGGGAGAATGTGTATGTCTTCTCATGGACTACCGGTGCCATGGACGCCGAGTGGCCGGGTGCCTTGATGACCCGTGATACAACGGGTTGGCTTACGTACACATTCCCTGCAGGAGTGCAGGAGATTGACTTCCTGTTCAACAACGGTGAGGGCAACATAGACAACCAGACTGTGGATGTGGATAACGTAAGCAGCGATTACTGCTTCCGCATCGCCAATCCCTGGTGGCCTACCGGTTACTATCTTGTTTATCCTACGGAATGCGAAACTCAGCCGCAGCCGCAGCCTCAGGGTATGACCATCCGCTTGATGGAGGAATACTACTACGGCGGTTGGTACGCAGACAATTATATCTACGCATGGCAGCATGACGACAGCACAGGTGTGGACACGCAACTGTTGGGTGAATGGCCGGGCCAACCGATGGAGTTTGATGGCAATGGTTGGTGGACTTACACCTTTGCGCAGGAGTATGACAAAGTGAACATCGTGTTCAATTCGTTCACTCATAGCGTACAAACGGTAGATATCCTGAATGTGACCGAGTCAAGTTGCTTCCAGATAGGAGAAGGCCTCGATTACTTCGATGGCATGTACGTTCACGAGTGCGCTCGAGTGGATTGCAGCATTGCTCCGAGTATGTATCATATCGTATATTTCTTCGGCCTCAATGACAGTTATTTGGGCATGAGTCGCGTGGTAGAGGGTCAGGCAGCAGTAGCTCCCGAGGCTCCTGTAGTGCCGGGTTACACCTTTGTTGGCTGGGACCAAGACTTCAGCCACGTAATGGGACAAATGACGGTACATGCTGTGTATCAATACAATGGTTCAGCCGGCACCGGCATCCAGGTGCGCTTCAAATCGCCGCAGCAGTTCGGCTGGCAGCAACCGAAGTACATCTATGCTTGGGTAAGCGTAGACAGCGTGGATACTCCGATTCTGGGCGAATGGCCGGGACAAGAGATGACATTGGACACCGTTACCAATTGGTACACCTACAGACTGGATTCGGCTTACACCAACTTCAACGTTGTGATCAGTGCTCCGAACGCGTACACCCAAACCTACGATATCACGGGCATTACCGAAGATATCTGCGTAGGCATCAAGAGTTACGACAAGGAGTTCTACGACAACATGTACCACTACCAGTGGGAAACACTTGAGTGCGCCCATAACGCAGAGGCCTACAAGCGTGTGTTCTTTGTTGACCTTGATAACTACATCTTCGGCTACGCAGAGGTGCTGTATGGTGATTCCATCACGCAAGTGCCGGTTGCTCCGGAACGTCCCGGATACGTGTTTGCAGGTTGGGACAGCCCGTTGACGAACATCACTGAGAACCAAATCATTCGTCCTGTTTATGAGGAACTTCCTCCTATTTCAGACCTGAAGGTTCGCTTGATTCCGACCCACGGTTTCGGTTGGGAGAGCGTGTATATCTATGCTTGGGCCGAGGACGAAAACGGAGAATGGACACGGGATATATGCGGCAGCTGGCCGGGTACGTTGGTGCCTGTTGACAGCCTCGGCTGGTGCAGTTACACCTTCGCGCACGACAGTGTGGTGAACATCATCTGGAATGACGGTGTGAGTGGTCGTGGTGTTACCCATCAGACTCAGGACATAAAGAACGTGAGTGCATCCACGTGCTATCGTCTGTACGGTCGCGATTCCATTGGTTACACTATAGCCGAGACTGTGGAGTGCACGGTTAATCCGAACATCTTCTATACTGTGGCATTTGTTGATCAGGACTTTGACAACGAGTTGCTGATGATAGCTCAGGAGGCTCACGGTTTCGTTCTGCCCATCTCTCCTACTATCCCGTATCACGAGGGCATAGTATTCAAGTATTGGGTAGATGTGGCCACCATGCAAGAGTATCACACTGATGAGCCTATCACGCGTAATATGCTTATTGACGAGATGTATGAGCGCGCTCTTTATCCTGTTTACCTGGTTAACTGGAACGGTTTCATTATTGCCTCGGGTCAGATATACCACGGAAACAGCGTAAATAATATCGACGCCTTCTCCGCATACCGCGAGGGTTACGACTTCATTGGCTGGAGCGACAGTCTGCAGAACATCACTTCCGTTCGCATCTCAGTTGCCCAGTTCCGTCCTACCACTTACGGCAACACCAGCATTATTTATGCGGACAAAGATGCTCAGATGCTGGATATCCAGAATGTGGACCTGAACTTGCCTGAACCGCCGACGTATGAGGGCTACAGCTTCATAGGCTGGCAAGTGGTAAGCGGCGACCTGAACAACGGTATAATGATTCAGGCAGCATACCGGTATGATGGCGGAACCGGCGCACCGGAAGTGGGAGATGAGAACCGCGCGGCACGTAAAGTGATTCGTGACGAGAAGGTGTACATCATCACTCCGGAAGGCAAAGTGTATTCTTCTGACGGTAAGTTGGTAGAAGTGAAGAGATAATGTTCTCGACATAGTTTTTCGACAGGCAGGGGCGAAAGTCCCTGCTTGTTTGTTTTAGGGACCATTTACCTTGTCCAAACAGGGACATTACCACCCCATTCTTTCCTCGCAGGCTCGGACGATCTGCTACGCCGTTGTCAAAAATCGGGGAAGGTGAGATTGATAATCAATGGTTTAAGTGGGCCAAAATGACAATCGTCCCAAGACCGTTCGAAGAGAGTCGCAAGAGAGTCGCAAGAAGTATGCTACAGAGTGGCTACAGAATGGCTTGAGTTGGCATCAAAAAATGGCTGCTGGGAAGGCTGTAGGAAGGCCGCGAAACAGACAAAAAAGTGCAGCGATTTTGGAACGGGAAAAGTACTTATTCATTCCAGAAATGCTCTATTTTGTAACAATAAGTAAAAAAAAGTTCGGTTTTTATCAAACAAAGTCACATATATTTTGGTAAAACCAAAAAAAAGCATTATCTTTGCAGTCCGAATTGAGAAAGCAAGATGCTGAAAGATATATTACATACTCCTTGTGCACAGGTTTTGCTGCCATCGTTAGTAGCTCTGACCTCTGTATTTTGGATTTATTTCAAGATTTTGAGGATTGCCAAGGAGAAGAACTTAGTGGATAATCCTGATGCTCGCAAGCTGCAGACAGAGCCTGTGCCCGTAATGGGCGGTATAGCTGTGTTTTTCGGCGTGGTGAGCGCGGTGTTGGTAGGTTGCATCCTGACGGATTGCATGCCGTTGCTGCCAGTACTGATGGCGATGGTGGTGTTGTTGTACATGGGTGCGATGGACGACCTGGTAGGGTTTTCCCAACTCAGCCGAGTGCTGGCTGAGGTGTTGGTTCTGGTTGGCATGATTTATGCGTCGGGCAAGTGCGTGGACAGCCTGCACGGATTGTGGGGGTTGGAAACGTTCTCCTGGTGGATAGCTGTTCCGTTGACGGTTTTTGCGGGAGTGGGAATCATCAACGCTATCAACATGATAGACGGAGTGAACGGTTTGAGCAGCGGGTTGTGTATGACCTGTGCGGGTTTGTTCGGCGGAGTGTTTCTGGGACGCGGCGATGTACCTAATGCGATGCTGGCGTTTGCGATGTGTGCGAGTCTGCTGCCATTTTTTCTGCACAACGTGTATGGCAAGCGCAGCCGTATGTTTATCGGTGATGCAGGTACGATGATGATGGGTGTGTTGATGAGTTGGTGCATCATATGTCTGCTTTCGGGTGACGCAAGCCGTTATGACGGCGGTGAGGGAACGATAGCGTTGGCATTGGCCATATTGTCGGTTCCGGTGTTTGACACGCTGAGAGTGATGACGCAGAGGATGGTGCATGGCATCAGTCCGTTCAAGGCGGATAAGACGCATCTGCATCACGCTTTTATAGCAGTAGGAATCAGCCATAGCGTTACGGCGTTGTCGGAGATAGCGATAGACGTGGTGATTGTGCTGATATGGTTTGCCTCGTATCGTCTGGGCGCCTCGCAGGAAGAGCAGTTGTACGTAGTGGCAGGTGCGGCAGTGTTGTTAGTTTGGGGCACGTATGCCGTGCTTTGGCTGGGGCAAAAGGACAACGGAATAGGCAGGATGCTGAAGCGGTTTGCACCGCGGACTCATTTGGGCCACACAAAGAGTTGGTTGCGTTTTGAGAAATGGCTGGATGCGCCGGAAAACAAGGTGCAGGGCTTGAGCGAGGACAGCAACAAGGACAAGTTTGTGAACGAATAGTGAATAGTAAATAAGTATTACTGGTTATATTATCGTATGAAAAGATTTACTTTTTTGGCGAGTGTAATGCTCGCGGCTCTGATGCTCATTGGCTGCAACCCGAGCAATCAGCCTGAGAACAAATCACCGAAGGGAATTGATCCCTTCGACAAAGGGGCAGTTGATTCGTACTACGGGTACGCAGAGATTTCTGTACCGGCAGGCGTGACAACCGTGTATCTGGAAAACTACAGTGGAGTGGAGAAGAACCTGACCGTAACTCCGATGGAGGTTCATCCCGAAGTAGCAGTGCCGACTGACGGCAAGGATGTTGAGCCGTTCGGCAAAGTAAAACTGTTGTTTCAAGCTCCCATCAAGACGATGGTGGCTGTGTATTATGTAGCCGGCCCCGACGCCGACAGCTACGAACTGGCTCCGGATCGCAACAAAGTAGCTGCTCCCTCCGGCATGCGTGTTGAGGAAGTGGACGACACCGTAATGGCTGAAGTTTATACCCTCTCCGACTTCCCGGTGGATCAGATTACCTTTGGTAAGTTCGGTGAGACCCGTTATGTACAGGTTCCTTGGGCATTCGGTTGGGAGAACAATGGTGGAGGAAACGTTAGAACCTATCCGAAAGACGTAGTCTTCTACGACGCAGAACACAACCATACACTCCGTTACAAGTTTGCTTACGCCGGTGGCATTGGCGGTGACGGCTACTTCCTGGAGGATGCTTACACCATTGAGGATCATATCGTTACCGGTTACAAGTATCACCTCTGCTGTGGTGACGGTTGCCCGAAGTGCATGCCTTGGGGTTGCTCCTGTGGTTGCGGCAATACTGTTAATCCCGACTTCGTAGGCAACGGCGACCAGACCGGTGCTGCCAAGAATAATGACATCGTAATTACCGAGCCTTATGAGGCCGCAGCGCTTGCTCCGATGTTGGCTCCTTCAGGCATGGAGAATGTTATGCTGGGTGAGCCTGCTCCGTATATCACAAGCGATCAGGAGCAGATGTTCTACCACTCCAGCGGTTGCGTGTTCTTCGAGGACAGTTGGCCTACCGTTCACACGGGAGGAACCTATGACGAGGACTTTGACGACTGCGTCATCGACTACGACATCGAGGCCAAGGTCATGCCGGACGCTCTGCTT
>ONXE01000140.1 GCA_900321775.1 uncultured Bacteroidales bacterium | reverse complement strand
TTCCAAATAATTTGGAAGAAAAATCGCACTTTTTATAAATTAAAGTGCATTTTCGCCGCATTCGAGGGTCTAATGGCTATCAAAAGGTCAAAGGTCAAAGGTCAAAAGTCGAAGGTCAAGAGTCGAGGGTGAAGAGACTAAAGTCAAGAGTCAAGAGTCAAGAGTCGAGAGTCGAGGGTCAAGGGACTAAAGTCAAGAGTCAAGAGTCGAGGGTCAAGGGACTAAAGTCAAAGGTCAAAGGTCAAAAGCCAAAAGTCAAGGGCTAAAGATCTTGGGTGAAATTTTGCGGAAATTCGGATGTTGGAGTTTGAGAGAAACGGACAAGTTGGGTTCAGTCTGAGAGGGCAAGTAGGTGGTCCGGAAAAAGTCCGCTGGTGTAAGCAAGCTCCTCCCTAAAGATATTTTGTCGGAATCCGTCAAATGAGTTGTGGGTTTTTCGGGGCGTCGGATTTTAGAATTTTGGCTATTTTTGTAATGAAGAGTCCAAGTTAACAAGTATGGCTTTCGTCGGCAATAAAGCACCGTAAAAATGATGAATATTCATTTTTTTGCACTTTTTTTGCTCAAATCCTTGCATATTTGAAAAAAAAGTGTTAACTTTGCACCCGTTTTAGAAACATACCTTAAAAAGAAACTAATATAATGAACCAAAACAACTATTGCGTAATCATGGCAGGCGGTGTAGGAAGCCGTTTTTGGCCATATAGTCGCAACCATCGTCCGAAGCAGTTTCTGGACTTCTTCGGCACGGGACGCAGTCTGCTCCAACAGACAGTAGACCGCTTTCGCCCCATCGTTCCCATAGAGAACATACTGATAGTCACGAACATCATGTATCGCGACGTGATTCTGGAGCAGGTTCCTGACTTGCGTCCGGAGCAGATTTTGTGCGAACCTGCACGCAGGAATACGGCTCCGTGCATCGGCTATGCAGTGGCGCATATCAGCGCACGCACGGACAAAGCGAACATAGTCGTGGCCGCGTCGGACCACCTGATCTTGCAGGAGGACGAGTTCCACCGCGTGATAACAACCGGCCTGGAGTTTGTGGAGAAGAACGATGTGCTATTGACGTTAGGCATGAAGCCGACGCGCCCCGAGACCGGATACGGATACATACAAAAGGACAATGGAAAAGGGATAATGGACAATGTGCCCGACGGCATCTGCAAAGTGAAGACTTTCACGGAGAAGCCCAATCTGGAATTGGCGAAAGTGTTTGTGGAGAGTGGTGAGTTCCTGTGGAACAGCGGCATTTTCCTATGGAACCTGCAAGCCATTCGTCGCGCATTCCGAGCTTTCCAGCCGGTGATTGCCGATGCGTTCAAGGCCGGCGAGCATATGATGGGTTCACCTGAGGAAATCGACTACATCCAGCGCGTGTTCCCTACTCTGCCGAGCATCTCTGTGGATTACGGAATCATGGAAAAAGCGCAGAACGTGTTTGTAATGGAAGCCTCTTTCGGTTGGTCCGACCTGGGCACGTGGGGCTCGCTGTATTCGCTGGGAGACAAAGACGAGAACGGCAACGTCAGCCTGAAATCCGATGCGTTGTTTTACAACAGCAAGGGAAACATTGTGACGCTGGAGCCGGGCAAACTGGCGGTGATCAACGGACTGGAGGACTGCATCGTGGCCGAAGCCGACGGTGTGCTGCTGATCTGCAAACAACAGGACGAGCAGTTTATCCGCCAGATGGTGGCTGATGTGGAGATCAAATACGGAGGAAAGTTCAATTGAAAATTCTTAATTCGGCAGAGCCTCATACGATCGGCAAAGCCGTGGAAAATTGAAAATTGAAAATTATTTTTCCTGCGGTTAGAAGTGAAGTGATTGAGAAATAGCCAAAGAATAAACAACAAACATATGAGTTATCTGAATTTTGACAAGAAGTTGCTGGCCAACCTGGACCGCTCGCTGGAGAAAGAGATGATTCGAACCAACCGTTCGGGCGCTTATAACTCCACGACCCTGGTGGACTGCAACACGCGTAAGTACCACGGACAGTTGGTGCTTCCGTTGCCGGAGTTGGGAGACGACAACTACGTCCTGCTCAATTCGCTGGACGAGACGGTCATCCAGCACGGCGCGGAGTTTAACCTGGGGCTTCACAAATATGGTGATCACCATTTTGCCCCGAACGGACACAAGTACATCCGCGAATTCGACTGCGAGCAGATTTCCCGCACGGTTTATCGCGTTGGAGGCGTGATTCTGCAGAAGGAGCGAATGCTGGTAAGTTTCGAACCGCGCGTACTGATTCGTTACACGTTGCTGGAGGCCCACAGCCCCACAACGCTGCGTTTCCGTCCGTTCCTGGCATTCCGTTCGGTGAATGAACTGACCCACGAGAACATGCGTGCCAACTCGGACATGACGCCCGAGACCAATGGTGCAAGCGCACAACTCTATCCCGAGTACCCGCGCCTGTACATGCAGTTCTCGAAAAAATGTGAGTACCATCACGAACCCCACTGGTACAAAGACATTGAGTATCAGAAGGAACAGGAGCGCGGTTACGAGTACAAAGAGGACAATCTGGTGCCGGGCTGGTTTGAGTTGCCGATGAAGAAAGGCGAGAGCGTCATCTTCTCTGCCGGTATTTCTTCTGTCAACGTGCGCACGTTGTCCGCCACATGGAAAAAGGAACTGGAGCGTCGTATCCGTCGCACGGACATGTTCAACACGCTGAAAAACAGTGCGGCGCAGTTCTACAAACGCGAGGGCGACAAGTGTTACCTGCTGGCAGGCTATCCGTGGTTCCACGCTACGGCGCGTGAGGAGTTCTTCTCACTACCCTCTTGCACATTGGGCATCAATCGCCCCGAGTATTGGGACGTGATCATGAACAAGACGGCTGTGCCTGAGATGAAAGCGTTCCTCAAGGGCGAGTACGACACGATCCGTCTGCGCGGGATGGACGAGCCGGACGCTATCCTTTGGTTCGTTCGCGCGGCACAACAATACGCGCTGCAGGTCAGCAAAGAAGAGGCCGTGAAACTGTACGGCCAACTGGTGCTGGACATCATCGACTACATGCGCAAGAACAAGCACCCGCGTGCTTTCCTCCATCCGAACGGACTGCTTTGGGTGGATGGAACGCAGCGCCCGGCCACGTGGATGAACGCCATGGAGAACGGCCGACCCATTACGCCGAGAACGGGCTATGTGGTGGAGATCAACGCCCTGTGGTACAACGCCCTAATGTTTGCCGCCGAGATACAGCGCGCCATGGATAAAGAGATGGCTGCCGACCTGATGGAATATCAGGCCGAGATGACCCGCACCGCTTTCGTCCAAACTTTCTGGAACGGGTTCTACCTGTTCGACTACGTGGTGGACGGCTATCAGGACCGCGAGGTTAGGCCGAACCAGATATGGGCTGCCAGCCTGCCTTACTCGCCGCTGGACCGCAAACAACAGAAAGCCGTAGTGGACATCTGCACGAAGGAGCTGCTCACCCCGCGCGGACTGCGTACTATCTCGCCGAAGTCGGGCAACTACCGTCCTATCTACATAGGCGGACAGCTGGAGCGCGATCGCAACTATCACAACGGACCCGTCTGGCCGTTTACGATTGCTGCGTATGCCGATGCCTACATGCGGGTGTACAAACAATCCGGTGTAGGTTTCATCCAGCGAGCACTGGTAGGCTTTGAGCAGGAGATGTCAGAGCTGTGCATCGGTACACTGAACGAACTGTACGACGGCAACCCGCCGTACAAAGGCCACGGCGCTATGTCGTACGCACCGTCGGTGGCCGCAGTAGTTTCGATGTGCAACACCGTTCGCATCTACAAAGAGGCGGAAGAGAAGGAATTACAGAAGTTAAACGAGAATTAATACCCGAAGAATATGAAAGCATTAATGTTTGGTTGGGAGTTTCCTCCTCATATTTTGGGTGGTTTGGGCACAGCCAGTTACGGCTTGACGCGCGGCATGGCGCAGCAGCCTGATATGGACATCACGTTTGTCATCCCCAAACCCTGGGGCGACGAAGACCAGTCGTTCCTGAAGATTATCGGCGCCAACAGCGTGCCTATCGTGTGGAAAGAGAACTCGTACGACTACGTGAAGCAACGTATGGAAGGCAAGATGTCGCCGGAAGAGTATTTCCACCTGCGCGATGGTATTCATTACGACTATCGCCGTATCGGCACAGACGACCTGGGCTGCGTAGATTTCTCGGGGCGCTATCCCGACAACCTCATCGAAGAGATTGGCAACTACGAGGCTGTAGCGAGTGTGCTGGCTCATGCCCTGGATTTTGACATCATCCACTCGCACGACTGGCTGACCTACCCCGCCGGTGTGTTTGCCAAACACATCTCCGGCAAGCCGCTGGTCATCCACGTACATGCCACCGACTTCGACCGTTCCCGCGGTAATGTCAACCCCACGGTTTTCTCCATCGAGAAACGCGGTATGGAAGAGGCGGACCACATCATATGTGTCAGCAACCTCACACGCCGCACCGTGATTGAGAAATACGGCATCAACCCGGCCAAGGTCAGCACGGTACACAACGCAGTGGAACCGCTGAAAGACCTGGACTCCTACCACAAGACGCCACGCAAAGAGAAAGTCGTTACTTTCCTCGGCCGCATCACAATGCAGAAAGGTCCCGAGTATTTCGTGGAGGCCGCAGCGCGCGTGCTGGAGAAGACCAACGGTGTACGCTTCGTGATGGCCGGCTCGGGCGATATGATGAACAAGATGATTGATCTGGTAGCCAAGCGCGGCATCGCCGACAAGTTCCACTTCCCCGGTTTCATGCGAGGCCGACAAGTGCAGGAGATGCTGGCGGAATCAGACTGTTACATCATGCCCTCCGTCTCCGAGCCTTTCGGAATCTCTCCGCTGGAAGCGATGCAGGTGGGATGTCCCTCGATTATCTCGTATCAGTCGGGCTGCGCCGAGATTCTGTCGCACGCCATCAAGACCGACTACTGGGACATCGACGCCATGGCCGATGCTATCTACGGAATCGTCAAGTATCCGGCACTGTACAAGTCGCTCTCGGAACTCGGCATGAAGGAGGTGAACAACATCAAATGGTCTGATGCCGGGCTGAAAGTTCGCGCCATCTACGACAAAGTGCTCGCAGAAAGGCGATGA
>ONXE01000099.1 GCA_900321775.1 uncultured Bacteroidales bacterium | reverse complement strand
TGGACGAAGAACAACTGCAGTACATATGTGCCGCAGTGGTAAGAGAAGTTGAGAGTTGACAGGTATTTCGTTACATACTGACCTCAGGCAGACGGCGAAGTTGTCGCCTGCACAAATCCAGGTGATTCGCATGCTGGAGATCCCCGCCGTGGAGTTAAGACAGCGTGTGGAGGAGGAGATCCAGCAGAATCCGCTGTTGGAAGAGGTTCCGGAGTATGAAAAGAAAGACAAGGAGGCGGTGAATGAGCGCGACGAATACGAGGACGATTACCTGTACAACGACGAGCAGCCGGCGGAAGAAGATTACGACTCCTTCGGTGAGCCGGATGAGAACTACACAGCCGCCAACGACAGTGTGGACATCAATGACGCGTATGCAGCCGGCGAGTTTGACGACGACTACGACATCCCCAATTACCGCACTGAAGCCAATAACTACTCGGCGGACGATGACCCGCGGGGCGAGGAGATTCCGTTCTCTATCGGCAACACGTTCCACGAGTACCTGCTGGAACAGATAGGCGAACGTCCGCTGACGGACAAGGAGCGGTCGATTGCGGAGTATGTGGTAGGCAGTATTGACGACAATGGTTGGCTGACCCGAACGACGGAGCAGATGGTAGATGATCTGGCTTTTCATGCCGGCGTGGAGGTAAGTGACGAAGAGATGAAAAAAGTGGTGGATATGGTTCGCGAACTGGATCCGCCGGGCGTGGGGGCGTATAACCTGCAGGATTGCCTGCTTATACAGTTGAACAAGCGTCCCGAGACGGAAGAGAACGCACTGGCCAAACGTATCATTGAGCGGTATTTTACGGATTTCCACAAACGTCATTTCGAGCGCATCCGAGGGCGGATGGACCTGACGGAGGAGCAGATGAAAGACGTGCTGACGGAGATAGGGCATCTCAATCCGAAGCCGGGAAACAGTTTCGGCGGGACGGTGTATGAGAACACCGGCAATCAGGTGACGCCCGATTTCTACGTGACGACCGAAGACGGTCAGTTGGTGGTGGCGCTGAACACGGGCGATATCCCGGACCTGCGCATCAATCAGGAGTACATGAGTATGCTGGAGACGCTGAATCAGGACCGCAAGCAGAAAGGCAACAAAGACGGCATCCGGTTCATCAAGCAGCACATCGATTCGGCCAAATGGTTCATTGACGCCATCCGCCAGCGCAACGAGACATTGATGCGTACGATGGAGGCGATAGTCCGCTGCCAGCACGACTATTTTGTGGAAGGTGACGAGACGTATCTGAAGCCGATGATCTTGCAGGACATAGCCGATGCTACTGGATACGACGTGTCAACCATTTCGCGTGTGAGCAACAGCAAATATGTGCAGACCGAATTTGGCACGTTTCCGCTGAAGCATTTCTTCTCAGAAGGTATGGCAACGGAATTGGGGGATGAGGTATCGACGCGTGAAATCAAGAAAGTGCTGAAAGAGGTAATCAGCAAAGAGGACAAACGTCATCCGCTGAACGATGACCAACTGGTGCAACTGCTGAAACTGGAAAACTACATCGTGGCACGACGCACGGTGGCCAAGTACCGCGAGCAGTTAGGCATACCCGTGGCGCGGCTGAGGAAACGAGTGTAAGAAGAATTGACGATTCTTCCCTGCGCTGCGGACGATCGCTGGCGCGTGGGACGATTTGCAAAAAGAAATGGAAAAAGAGAACGACATATTGAAACGGGTGGCGTACGGCTTGAGTGCCGTGCTGTTCCCGCTGTTTACGCCCACCTATCTGATGATCGTGTTCTGCGCGCTGTTTTCGCAGTATATGCTGCCGCTGCCTGCGCGCTACTGGTGGTTTGCCCTTGGCGGGACGCTGCTGTTCACATGCATCCTACCCTTTACTGTACTGATTGTCATGAAAATGCAGGGTCGCATCTCCGATTTGGACGTGAGTAACCGCCGCGAGCGGCTGATTCCTTTCCTCTACTCCATTATGTTCTTCAGCCTTTGGTGCGCCTATCTGGACGCAGTGCTTAAGGTGCCGCCGTTTATGTTTTGGACGGCAGTATGTTCTGTGCTGGCATTGGTGACCTGCGCTATCATCAGCCACTGGTGGAAGATCAGCGCACACCTGGCTTCCATGGGCGGCGTGATGGGCATGATTATCGGTTACTTGCTGTATTTTGGCCTGAACGCACCCATTACAGTGAGCTTGCTGTTAGTATTGTCGTTGCTGCTGATGTACGCTCGCATCTACCTGAACGCGCATACCCCCGAACAAACCGTCTGCGGATTCCTGTTGGGACTGGTTTTTACATTAACGCCAAATATCATCCTATTATATGTATAAACGACTGACAACCATAGTATTTGCCTGCTTGATGGCACTAACGCTGACCGCCCAGACGCTGAGCGAGCAGGCCGTTGTATCGCTGATGACTTGCACCCCGGGCAGGCCGCTGTATCTGCATTTCGGTCACTCAGCTTTGCGCGTACAAGACCCTGATTTTCACGGTGCTGACGGCATAAACGGTCCTATTGACTGGACGTTTAATTACGGCATTTTCTCGTTTGACACCGAGCATTTTTACGTTAAGTTCACGCGCGGCGAGACCGACTATATGCTTGCTATGCAGGAAACCGGCTATTTCGTAGCTTCGTCGCAAGCGGATGGTCGTGATGTGTTTGAGCAGGAGTTGAACCTGACTCTGTCCGAACGTCAGCAGATACTGGATGCTCTTATCGAGAACTACCGACCGGAGAACCGCGTTTATCGCTACAACTTCGTGTTTGACAACTGCGCTACGCGGCCACTTCGCCTCATCGAGAAAACGCTGCCGGATTTTCATGTTTCGACGGACACGCTGGAGGCTACCTGGCGCGACCAGATTACGTATTATTCGGGCAAGTGGACCTGGGGCGAGTTTGGCATCAACCTGGTCTTTGGTCGTTTAGCTGACAAGAAGATGACGGTGGCGGAATCGTTGTTTTTGCCTGAGAACCTGATGAACTACATTCAAGCAAGCGGGTTGGTTGGCCGTTCGCATATCGGCACGTTCGTTCCCCGTGACGGGACGTTTACGAGCTCGCCTTATCTGGTGCTCATCGTACTTTGCCTGCTGATTGTCTGCGTCACGGCATGGGATTTCCGCCGCAAGAAGCAGTGTTACGTCATGGACGCGACGTTATATCTGCTGTACACCCTCGTGGGCTGTATCCTCACATTCCTGATGTTCTTCTCTACGCATCCGTTCGTTACGGAGAACGCCAATTGGCTGATACTGAATCCGCTATGGATTGTTCCGTTCGTACTGTGCCTATGGAGAGGCGGTCGCAAGATCCACGCCAAACTAATGCCGGCGTTCTGTCTGTTTGTGTTCGCGGAGTTTATCATGGCCATCAGTAGCGGACAGACTTTCCACTGGATATTGGTTCTGCCGCTGGTTCACGCGGCCCGGCTACTGTGCCTGTATATTCATTTCTATGCAAAGAAAAAACATGCGTAAACTGCTCATCTTCATATTATTTCTGTTAAGTCCCCTACTCTGCGCAGCGCCAAAACTGACGGTGTTCATCGTTGTGGACGGACTGGACATGCAGTCGATGCAGGACCTGCAACCCTATTGGTCGCAAGGCGGACTGCGTACGTTGTCGGAGGAGGCCTATCAGGCGCCTGTGATGTTTCCGCAACTGGTCTATGGCGGCGATGAAGCCACGGCCACTGTGCTGACGGGGTTGACGCCGTTCTATCATAACTACCAGACCGACAGTTATTTCCGCCGCAGCGACCGCAAACCTCACCAACTGCTCACGGATGAGAAACAAACGGGTATTCACTCCAAAGAGACACTCTCGCCGGCAGCTCTTACCTGCTCTACCCTGGCGGACAAGCACCGTCTGAACGAGGGTTCTCAGGCCAAGATCTACGCCATTGGTATCAATCCGCTCACCACAGTTCTGCTGGCCGGACACGCCGCCAACGCCTGCTGTTGGATAGAAAACAGCGGTTGGGGTTCGACCACGTACTACTCCGAGGGTCTGCCTTCCGCCGCCGACAGAATGAACAGCAACGGCTCGTTTGACGAGGCGGCCAAACGCACATGGACAAACCGCATGGACATGGCGTCGTACCTTAGACCTACGGCGCAGGAGAAGAAGAAAAACGGTTTCTCTTACGACTGCAGCAAGGACCTCCGCCATTCGCCGGCAGCCAACAATCTGGTGGTTAATCTGGGGCTGGAGATGCAGAAAACGGAAAAACTGGGACAGCGCGGACAACACGATCTGCTACTGCTCAACATGACCGTTCTATCGCCCGGGACTTACACCGCGCGGATTGCGTCCGCCGAGCAGGAAGATATGTACATCAGCCTCAATCAGGATTTGGGTTACCTGATGGAACAGTTGGAGAGACGCATGAATAAAGCGGACATTCAGATAGTGCTCGTCGGCAAACCGTGCTACGGCTACGATGCTCAACAGTTGCAGACGGCGGGGTTGAGTCCTGTCAGTTTCAACATCGACCGAGCTTCGGCACTGGTTGGGACGTATCTGATGGCGATGTACGGACACGAGCGCTGGGTGGACGGAGGCTACGGCAACTGCATCTTCCTCAACCGCACGCTCATCGAACAGAAGAAGCTGTCTATCAGCACTATACGCAGACAAGTGGCAGATTTTCTGGAGGAGATGGAAGGAGTGCAAAAAGCGTTTCCCATCACCGACATACCCTTGCTGCAAGGCGACGGCGAGATGGCCAAACTGCGTAACACCACCGGCCGCTACTCCGGCGACGTAGTGGTGATGCTCACCGAGGGGACAACCCTTTGCCTCAACGACAAACAGACGTTGGACCGTGTGCTGGCAGAGGACCCCATCGTGCCTCTGCTGCTATGGTCGGGAGCCTATCGCACTTTCCCCGACCTGCCGACACCCATTCCGGCAACTGAAATATTGAACTTGTTACTCAAATAAGTATGGAATACAAGTATCTCACACATATCGACTCGCCGGCAGACCTCAAACAGCTGCCCGTAAGCGCACTGCCGCAAGTGTGCGCTGAAGTGCGTGATTTCATTATCCGGTCCTGTGCCAAGAACCCGGGTCATCTGGCTTCGTCGCTCGGGGCGGTCGAGTTCACTGTGGCGCTCCATTACGTGATGGACACACCTCACGACCGGCTCGTATGGGACGTAGGCCATCAGGCATATGCGCACAAGATCCTGACGGGTCGCAGAGACCGATTCTGCACGAACCGCCAGTTCGGAGGACTTGCGCCGTTCCCCACTCCCGCGGAGTCGGAGTACGACACGTTCACGGCCGGGCACGCCAGCAACTCCATTTCGGCGGCTTTAGGTATGGCCGTGGCGGACAAATCGCGGCGCGTGGTGGCTATCATCGGCGATGGAGCCATGACCGGAGGACTGGCCTATGAAGGGTTGAACAACACGTCCATGATTCCCAGCAACCTGCTGATTCTGCTCAACGACAACAACATGGCCATCGACCCCATTCACGGCGGATTCACGCAGTATCTGGTGGACATCACCACGTCCGGACGTTACAACCATCTGCGCTATTTCGCCTACCGTGCGCTCCGCAAAGTGGGACTGATGAACGATGAGAAGAAGGGCAAATTGCAGCGGTTCAACAACAACCTCAAGTCTATACTTACCAAGCAGTCGCGCAACATCTTCTCGGGCCTCAACCTACGGTATTTCGGGCCTGCGGACGGACACGATGTGATAGCTATCGTCAAGATTTTGAGCGAAATAAAAGACTACACCGGTCCCAAAGTGCTGCATCTGATTACCCGCAAGGGCTACGGTTACTCTCCTGCCGAGGCGGACCAGATTGTGTGGCACGCGCCCGGCAAGTTTGACCCCGATACAGGTGTCCGTTTGGAAGAGTCGCACGCCAAGTTGTGGCAGCATGTCTTTGGAGAAACGCTGCTTGAGTTGGCCAAAGAAGACGAGCGAGTGGTGGGTATCACCGCGGCTATGCCATCCGGCAGCAGCGTGAATATCCTGCAGGCAGAGATGCCGGACCGCGCTTTCGACGTAGGCATTGCCGAGGGCCACGCGGTGACGTTCTCCGCAGGACTGGCCAAAGAAGGCAAGATTCCGTTCTGCGCCATCTACTCCAGTTTCCTACAGCGCGCGTACGACAACATCATCCACGACGTGGCGCTGCAGAACCTGCACGTCATCTTCGCCATCGACCGCGCGGGCATAGTGGGTCAGGACGGCGCCACACACCATGGCTTGTTCGACTTGTGTTTCCTTCGCTCCATCCCGAATATGACGGTTCTCGCACCGATGGATGGAGAGGAACTGAAGCAGATGCTGCGTTGGGCAAAAGATGCCCAAGGGCCTGTCGCTATTCGATACCCCAGGGGCGGAGCTGCGGACTGTCTTCGAACGGTCTCCGAACGATTGTCAAAAATCCCGGGTGCGCGCATTGAAAATCAAGGAGTTAAGGCAGCCATTTTGTCAATCGGGGCTATCGGAAACACGGTTCACAAGGCCATTGATGGGTTGGATATAGCACACTACGACATGCGTTCCGTCAAACCGTTGGATACGGACACATTGGACTATATAGCAGCCCATTACAAGCAGATCTACACAGCCGAAGACGGCATGCTGGAGGGAGGTTTTGGCAGCGCGGTAGTGGAGTATTTCGCGGACAAAGGGTACAGCAACGCCATCCATCGTTTCGGCGTGCCGGGCCAGTTTGTCACGCACGGTAAGCCCGACGAGTTGTATCACATGCTGGGCCTCGACGCGGAAGGAATAAGAAGTGTTTTAATTAAGAACTTAAATGTTTAGCATATGCGAATCATTATATCGGGAGCAGGAGCAGTAGGAACTCACTTGGCGAAGTTGCTGAGTAGAGAGAACATGGAGATTTGTCTGATGGACGAAAGCCGTGAGCGTCTGGGTCAGTTGGATGCAAACTACGACCTGCTGACCAAGCAAGGCAGCCCGACCTCGCTACAGGATCTGCGCGACCTGGGCATACGTGACGTGGACCTGTACATAGCGGTGACGCCGGACGAGGCGGTGAACATCACGTCGTGTCTGATAGCGAACGCGTTAGGTGCCCGACGTACGTTGGCTCGGATAGACAACTACGAGTACATCCAGCCGGAGAACAAGAGCATCTTCGAGAACATAGGTTTGTGCGGGAAGGTGCAGCCATCCTGAACAAACGTTTCGCATCGGGTTTCTTCAACCACAACCGCTACCGTGTGGTGGCCATCAGCAGGGGCATGCAGACAATCATCCCACGTGGCAACGACCAGATAGAAGCCGGCGACCTGGTGTTCTTCGTGTACAAACGTTCGGAGCGCGAGTTTGTGCGTGAGCAGGCCGGCAAAGTAGCGCACGAGTTGAAGAACGTGATAGTATATGGCGGCGGCAGAATAGCACAAAAGGCGGTTCGTCAGATACCTGCTAACATGCAAGTGAAGATTATCGAGCCGGACCGCGAGAAGTGTTATCAGTTGGCAGAGAAACTGCCTAACGTGATGATTATCAACGGCAACGCGTCGGACATGGAGTTCCTGAAAGAGGAAGGAATAGAGGACGCGGATGCGTTTGTAGCGGTAACCGACAATGCGGAGGCGAACATCTTCGCATGTCTGGCGGCGAAGCGTTTTGGAGTAAGGAAGACAATAGCGGAGGTGGAGAACATCGACTATATCCCGATGGCGGAGGGCCTGGATATCGGCACTGTGCTGAACAAAAAGACCATCACAGCGTCGTACATCTACCAGTTGCTGCTGGACCATGCGTCTGTACTGAACGTACGCAACCTGACGTCGGCAGACGCGCAGGTCGTGGAATT
>ONXE01000111.1 GCA_900321775.1 uncultured Bacteroidales bacterium | reverse complement strand
TAGAAGAATACAAAGCGAAAGCGAAGTTGGAGCAGGAAGAACTGAAAAAACTATTGGAGAATCTTTAAAATCAGACTATTATGAAGCGAGTACTATATCTGTTTATCCTGCTGAGTGCCCTGTTGAATGCGTATGCCGCAGGAGGCAAGTCGTATCATTTTCAGCGAGCAGAAGAGGCTTATCAGCAAAAGAACTATGACGAATGCATCCGTATCAGCGAGTTGGGCGTTCAGGAAAATCCGAAAGACGGCTACTGCTGGGCGCTATTGGCTGAACTATATTCCAAACGCGCCTACGGCGAGTATGCCAAGGCGTTGGAAGCAGCCGATATGGCGCTGAAGTACATCCCGAAGAATGATGCGAAATGGAAGGCTTTTCTGATTTGTATAAAGGGCGATGTGTACTACAAGATAGAGGATTATCGGGCGTCGAAAGAGGCATATGGCACGGCAATGTCGCTGGATAAAGAAAATCAGCAGTTTATCATCGATTATGCTGATGTGTGCTATGTGTTGGGCGAATATGAGGAGGGTATCCAGACCTACGAGCGTATGCTGGAGAAGTTCGGAGGGCCATCTTATGCCTATGCCGAACTGGCGAAAGGTTACTATCGGCTGGGAAGGTTCCGTGATGCCAAAAAAGCGTGCAAGATGACTATTGTGCTGACAGATGACGAGAACTATGGTGCTCATCATCTGCTGGCTCGGATGGCAATAGACGAAGGTCTGTTACCGCAGGCTTGCAGGGAGGAAGCGCGGGCCCTGACACTGGAGAATGCAGCGTATGGCGACGTGACGGATACGCTGGTGTATCTGTGTCGTCCGCTGATGGATGCGGCTATGCTGAATGAGCTTCAGAAGGTGCAAACGGATGCTTCTGCTCATATTCACGTGGCTAATTATTACTTCACGTTGGCTGATTTTGTGAAGACGTCCTATCATCTGCAGATGGCGGAGAAATACGGGACGGAACGTAATGAGTTGCGCCAGGTATATGCTGCGTTGTATCAGCAGACAGGTGAACTCGACAAAGCTATTGAGACCGTGAAAGAATGGATGGCGCACGACTCGTTGTCGCATGAACATCAGGACTATTATTTCAGTTATTTAGCTTCGTTGCATCGCGAAAAAGGGGAGGCAGCGAAGAGTTTCCGTTACTCGCACCTGGAGTTGTCCAAGAGTCCCGACGACGGCAATATTTATCGTATGATGGGTCGTTCACAGATTATGTTGGGAGACCTGGAGAAAGCGCTTGCTTACATGGATAGCGCAGTGCTGATTTCTGACGAGGAACATATGCCAACGTGCTTGTTCAATCGTGCGGAAGTCCACCGTCGAATGGGCAATGAGGAGGCTGCCAAGCGTGATTTGGACGAGGCGATGTCATATCGAAACAATTTGAATCAGGATAGGACCACATTTCTGTTTGTCGAAGCGATGCAAGGCAAACGTGAGAGTTTGGACCATTACGCTGATTCCGTGCTGAACTTGCATCGTTTTGTGAATGTTTATCAGTCGTATTTAGACCTGATTGGCTGTTATGCGCTGTTGCATGACAAGGCGAAGGTACTGGATATGGTGGATCGCTATTTTGGTGCGGGTTATCGTAATGTGGCGAGCATTCAGAACTACTATCGTCTGGATTGGTTGCGCGAAGATGCTGATTTTCAGGCGTTGATGGCCAAATGGGAGTCTGTGCGGCAAGATAATCTTCGTCGTATAGAGGAGATGGCCAAAGGCGAAAGCGGAGTGGAAGGCATAACAGAGTTGCCGTTCACGATGGAAGGCGGCGTGTGTCAGGTGAAGTGCGCGATTAACGGTCTGCCACTATATTTTGTGTTTGATACCGGTGCAGCGGATGTGACTATTTCGAGCGTGGAGGCCAATTTCATGCTAAAGAACGGATACCTGACGGATGCGGATTTTCTGGGCAAGCAGAACTACGTGACGGCTACGGGTGAGATCCACGAGGGTACAGTGATTAACTTGCGCGAGGTACGCGTAGGCAGTGTGGTGCTGAATGACGTAAAAGCATCCGTTGTGAAGAGTCAACATGCTCCGTTGCTATTGGGGCAATCGGTATTCCGCCGATTTGGTACGCTGGAAGTGGACAACAAAGCGTCAATTATCCGCTTCCGAAAATAGTCTTGACAATACCTGATAGGGCAGTTTGGTTCGAGAAAAGTGCAAAAAATGCAGGAAAGAGCATAAAAAATGGCTTTTTTCTGCATTTTCTTGCCAAAATATTTGGTCATTTCAAGAAAAAGCAGTACCTTTGCACCCGCTTTCGGAAGAAAGGTGGCTCGACAGACATGTTTGCCGAGCGGTTCAAATGCCCGGAAGTTGTATCGCGGAGTAGAGCAGTGGTAGCTCGTCAGGCTCATAACCTGAAGGTCGTTGGTTCGATCCCTTCCTCCGCCACAAGAGAGTCGCTTAGGCGGCTCTTTTTTTTTGCTTCAACACAGGAAAAAATGACAATTTGACCATTTTCTTAAAGAAAATGCACCCAAAACAGCGAAAAAATGACAAAATATTTGCTTATGTCAAAAAAAAGCAGTAACTTTGCAGGCTTTTTTGGGTGCTTATGCCTGAGAAGAACAACGAAATATAAATGTAAATAACAAATAAAATGCAACACAAAGGAATTGTTAGAATCTTGGCCGTGTGCCTCGCTTTGGTATGCGCCTTCTATCTCTCCTTCAGTTTCGTAACGCGCCATTACGACAAAAAGGCGCAGGAGTACGCTAACGGAGAGAAATCCAAGGAGTACGTCTATCTGGACTCCATTGCAAGCCAGAAAGTGTGGTTTGGCTACACCCTCAAAGAGTGCCGTGAAAAGGAAATCAACCTCGGCCTTGACTTGAAGGGCGGTATGAACGTAACGATGGAAGTGAGTGTGCCCGACATCTTGAATGCACTTTCGGGCTACAACACCAGCGAGAACTTCACAAAGGCCATGGCGGCTGCTAAAGAGAAGCAGAAAAACAGCCAGACCGATTTCGTCACGCTTTTCGTCGAGTCGTACAAAGAGCAGGACCCCAATGCGCAACTCGCGTCGGTGTTCTCTACGTTTGAGTTCAAAGACAAAGTGACCCTCAACTCCACCAATGCAGAGGTTGAGAAAGTGCTGCGCGAGGAAGTGGACGGAGCTATCAACAACTCGTTCAACGTGCTTCGTACGCGTATCGACCGCTTTGGTGTCGTTCAACCCAACATCCAGAAACTGGACCAGCCCGGACGTATCCTCATCGAGCTGCCGGGTGTCAAGGAGCCCGAGCGTGTACGTAAGCTCCTTCAGGGAACCGCTAACCTCGAGTTCTGGGAGACCTATGAGTGCGCAGAAGTGCTGCCCTGGCTCAGCCAGATTGATGCCGAATGGGCACGCCTTAACGCTGCTGAGACAGAGGTAGCCGAGGAAAAACCCGAGGAAGTTCAGGCACAGGAGGCCGTAGAGGCTACGAACGCTGTGGATTCTCTGGTGGCAAACCTCGATGTTCCGCAGGCCGATTCGTTGGCAGACAACAGTGCCAACCTTGAGGCATATAAGAAAGCACATCCGCTCTTCTATATCCTCAACCCGTCCGTTAACCAGGCCGGCCAGGCTTATCGTGGTCCCGTCATCGGTACCGTCCATTACACCGATACCGCCAAGGTGAACGAGATGCTGCATTCTGCTATCGCTCAGCAGGTTCTGCCGCGCACCATTCGTTTCTATTGGACCGTTAAGGCTATTGACGAGGCCGGTGCGCTCTATCAGCTCATCGCCCTCAAGGCTCAGCGTGACGGCCGCGCATCGCTGGAAGGTGATGTCATAACCGATGCCAATGCCGACTTCTCGCAGATGTCCGCTTACGCCAACGTCTCCATGGAGATGAACGCCGAGGGCGCCAAGGCGTGGGCACGTATCACCAAAGAGAACGTGGGTAAATCCATCGCCATTGTGCTGGACGGCTTCGTTTACTCGTTCCCGACCGTGCAAAACGAGATTCAGGGCGGCCGCAGCCAGATCACCGGTAACTTCACCGTGGAAGAGGCCAAGGACCTTGCAAATACCCTCAAGTCCGGTAAGATGCCTGCGCCTGCGCGTATTATCCAAGAGGACATCGTTGGTCCGTCGCTGGGTCAGGAGTCCATCAATGCAGGTCTTATCTCGTTCGCTATCGCGTTCGTGCTGATTCTGCTCTACATGATCTTCTACTACGGTCTCATTCCGGGTTTGGTAGCCGACACTGCCCTGCTGTGCAACGTCTTCTTCCTGATGGGTATTCTGGCTTCCTTCGGCTCTGTGCTGACCTTGCCGGGTATCGCAGGTATCGTCCTCACCATGGGTACCGCCGTAGATGCCAACGTGCTTATCTTCGAGCGCATCCGTGAGGAGATGAAAGCCGGCAAGAACATGCGCAAGGCAGTGGTGGACGGCTACAAGGGCGCTATCTCCGCTATCGTGGACGCCAACGTCACCTCCCTGCTGACCGGTATCGTGCTTGCCGTATTCGGTACAGGCCCGATCAAAGGCTTCGCTGTTACCTATATCATCGGTATCATTACTTCGTTCCTGACCGCTGTCTTCCTGGCTCGTCTGATTCTGGATCGCTATGTCAACAAACAGGACGCCAAGGAGCTGCAGTTCACTACCAATATCACCAAGAACTGGTTCCAGAACACCGCCTTCAATTTTGTCGGCGCACGCAAGATTGCGTATGTTTGCTCGGGTATCGTGTTGTTGGCAGGTATCATCGGTCTGGTTACCCCGGGTCTGAACCGCGGTATTGACTTCACCGGAGGCCGCAACTACGTCGTTCGTTTCGACCAGAAAGTGTCCACCGAGGCTATCCGTTCCGCTATGGAAGACGGCCTGAAAGCTCAATTCCCCGAAGAGGCATTTGGTCTGAATGTCATCACCATCGGTAGCGACAATCAGGTTCGTATCTCCACCAACGTGGCTATTCAAAACACTGAGGAAGACCTCGATCCGGTTATCGAGGACGTGATTTACGCAAGCACCAAGCAGTTCCTCAAGAACGAGGTAACCGCTGAGGAGTTCCTCTCAACGCAACTGAATGACGAGGTAGGTATCATGTCTTCGCAGAAAGTGGGCCCGTCGATTGCTGATGATATCAAGCAGGCTGCCGTTTGGGCTATACTCTTCGCCCTCATCATCATCGCGCTGTATATCTTCCTGCGTTTCCGCAACTTCAGCTTCTCGGTTGGTGCATTGGTTTCCTTGGCACACGATACGCTGATCATCATGGGAATCTACGCCCTCTGCTGGAAGTTCATGCCGTTCTCGATGGAGGTGGACCAGAGCTTTATCGCTGCAATCCTGACCGTCATCGGTTACTCCATCAACGATACAGTGGTCATCTTCGACCGTATCCGTGAGTATCGCACGCTTTATCCCAAGCGCGATCGTGCCGAGAACGTCAACCTGGCGTTGAACGCAACCTTGTCACGTACGTTCTCGACTTCTATGTCAACGTTCGTCGTGCTGTTCGCCATCTTCTGCTTCGGCGGCGCCAGCATCCGTGGTTTCGTCTTCGCACTCTTGCTGGGCGTTATCATCGGTACCTATTCGTCGCTCTTCATCGCTTCGCCTATTGCGTATGAGATTCAGAACGCTGTAGCTAAGCGCAAGGAGAAAGCCGAGTAATCACGCGCGAGCACGCCTGCGCATCGCGCGTGGGCGTACGCACATAATAAATAAGGAGTAGCCCGCGGGCTACTCCTTATTATTTCCTATCTTCTTTATACTATCCTATCGGCAGGCAATCTTGTTTACGCGACGCTCGTGGCGGCCACCCGCCTCGAAGTCGGTTGTGAAAAAAGTGTGTACAATCTCCAGCGCTTTTTTGGCGCGGATAAAGCTGGCGGGAAGTCCCAGTACATTAGCGTTGTTGTGTTGGCGGGCCAACTCGGCCAACTCCGTCTCCCAACACAGCGCAGCACGGATACCCTGATGGTGATTGGCGGTCATGGTGATGCCGTTGCCGGTCGAACAGATAACCACGCCAAAATCTTGCTCCCCTTTCTCCACTGCCTCGGCCAATGGGTGAGCAAAATCGGGATAGTCGCAACTCTCTTTGCTGTAGCAACCGTAATCTTTCACCTTTGCCCCGGCGTCCTCCAGGAAAAGTATCACTTGTTGTTTGAGGTCATAGCCCGCATGGTCGCTGGCGATGGCGATTTTCATTTCATTGATGTTTTTCATACTCTATTGTTTTTGTTTAGTTATCTTCTTTGGCAAGGCGCCGGAGCAGTTTGCTCTTTTGCCTTCGTGATGTTGCAGCCCAGTCTTCGGCTGTCATCTTCGCGAAGCACGGATTGGCGCTCAGTTCCGCATGTCTGTCGGGCTGCAAGCCCCGATTATACGGGCACACGCGTTGGCAGTTGTCGCAGCCGTACAGGCCCATATACGGTTTGCCGGCATGCTCTTCCGGTAAGGGTTCTTTGCGCTCGATAGTCAGATA
>ONXE01000148.1 GCA_900321775.1 uncultured Bacteroidales bacterium | reverse complement strand
ATGTAAGGGTTGATGCGGTACTGGTATTCCAGGAAGATATGCCCAAGCATATGACTCTTGCCACGTTGCTCGGCGACACGTCCGTCTTTCAGAATACTATGAGCATCGGTCACATTCTGACCAAAGGTTCGTGCCCAAAGGTCATAGTTGGAAGCTCCTCCCCAGCCGGCACCGCTACCTATCCACGCACGTGCTATAATTGGGTCTCCTACGCCGATGCGGATCTCATGCCTGGACTCGAGCCGCTGCTCTTTGGTCTCGGCTGATGCTATGAGTGGCAGCAGTGCTGCCAAAACAAGAAGTAGTCGTTTCATAATGCAACATTAGTCATCAAGAAAGTAATAATTAGGTTCAAGAACAACGATTGAGTCGGTCTTCTCGATGTCCACCACCTGCAGGAGAAAATTGTGTCTTTTTTCGTCAGTTTTGAGGTAACCGCGGATATAGAGCAGTTCGCCTACGTGGCAATCGGCAAGGATCGGGCTATTGTAACGAATGGTTTTCCACTCGTCGTCTGCCAGGAAATAGATGTTTTGTCCTTCGCCCATTCCAATTAGTGCGCAATAGCGCTTGTCGTTGGCGTAACGCGCACAATCCAGATACCCATAGTAGCACGGCAATTCCTCCACAGCCGGCGAGAGCGGATGTAGCGGATTGATGGGAGGCGTGACGGTGTCCAGGTTAACTCCATTCATCTTCAGTTCACCAGGGAAAAATGCTTCCCAATATGAGGGCCATGGGTTAATCGGATCACCATTTAAGCCGCATGCTGAGAACAGTAGCGGCAGCACCATAATCAATATTAAAAACAGTTTCTTCATAAGCATACGTATTGAGTGTTATGAAATCGGCTGCAAAGTTACTGCTTTTTTTTGACATATGCAAATTTTTGACTTATTCAGTGCGATTTTCGGGTGTCTTGTAATAGGTTGAAAATGAGAGTGTTGCAAAAACGGCTAAAATTTTGACTTATTCAGCCCCTTTTTTTTAGTGCGAATTAGGGGAAAATATTTGGTTTTTTGAGAAATTCTTTGTAATTTTGCACCCGAAATCAGAGAAGCAGAAAAATGAAGCACTTTGGGTATTTGATTGTTCTGTTGGTGGCTTTAGCTGGCTGCTCGAACAGGAGTGTAGAGGTGTCAGACCGGGGTCTCCGTCTGGCTGTGGATAGTTTGTGGACCAATCCCGGGTTGAGTTGGACAGTGTTGGACACGTTGCAGCTGAATCGACTTGGTGAGGCCGAGCGACACATATATACTATAACGCGTGCGCACGCGAGGTTGAAGTTGCAGCACCGCTTGCCGGAGTGTGAGGCGTTGACTGCTGATGCAGCGTATTTCATTGGGAAGAAGATGTATCGCTTTGCCGGAGAAGTGTATTATGTGCAAGGTGCCTATCGTGATTATATAGGCGAGGAGTCGAAAGGAATGCAGCTCCTGAAGCAGGCGGAGCGTTTGTTTGAGGAAGCGGAAGTGCCGGATATTTTGAGGGGAATGGTGTACTATAAGATGGGAAGAGTCAGCGAGACGGAACAGTTGTACGAAGTGGCGCTTCGGTACTACGAGGAAGCTGTTCCGTATCTGGACAGGGCGGGTTTGCCCTTGTACGCGGCGTGTGGTTGGCGTGAGTTGGCCCGTACAAGCCGTGATAGTGTGGTACAGAAGGATGCTTTTGCACGTTCGCTCCGCTATGCCGAGGCATTGGACACGCTGACGCAGTTGGATATCAGGTATGCTGCGCTAAGTAAGTTGGACCCGCAGTCGGAGGAGATCATTCGTATCAGCAGGTATCTGTGCGACTCGGCGGGAATACACCGTTTTGCGTATGATTTGGTGCGATATTACCTGAAAGAAAACTCGATGGAATCGGCGAAAAAGTACCTGGAGGTACTGGCGACTGATACGCTGACTCCGAACTGGAGCAAGGACAAATATGCGTTTCTGTTGAGTCGTTATCAGCGAGCCAAAGGGCAGAATGCGCAGGCGTATGAGACCCTACTCTCGCTGTACAACAAACAGAGTGGCGAGATAGAAGCGTCGGGCATGACGAGGACGTTTACTATCGCGGAGCAGTTTGACAATCAGAGTGAGCGGGAGAAGAATCTGCAGTTGCAGGTTGAGAAACAACGGTTATATATGGCGTTGTTCGGGGTGCTGTTGGTGATTCTGACCGGATTGATTGTGACCATCGTCATCGTGTCGCGCAGGCGTGCTGCGCATCTGGTGGAGGCTGCAGAGACGCAAATGCAGATAGAGCGACTCCATGCGGAGGTGGAGATACGCCGTGCAAGCATGGGCAGACTGCTGACGCAACGTATTCAGCTTAGCAAGAGTATGCAGGAGAGTATGAAACGCCACAAGGAGGACAAAGTGCCGGCGTGGGTGCAGGAGTTTGTAGAGACCAACCTGATAATGACTGACGAGCAGTGGGCTTCTTTCCGTGATGAGTTTAATGCCAACTACAGCAATTTTCTGACTCGCTTAAAGGCTGAGCATCCTGCGTTGACAGCGTCTGATTTACAGGTGATTGCGCTCACAGTGCTGGGCGTGGACATCAGCGATATCTGCCGTTTGCTGAACCTGACGAAGCGAACTGTTTGGGGTAGGCGACTTCGGATCAAAGACCACTTGGGTCTGACCCCAGAAGACCAGTTGGACGACTGGTTGCAGGGGAATATGAGTAGCGCGCAGTAATGAACTGAAACCGGTCAATCAGGCCAGGCCGTTTTGCTCGAGGAGGTCGGGACGACGTTCGCGGGTATGTCGGAGTGCTTCTTCGTAGAGCCATTCCTCGATTTTGCGTTCGTTGCCAGAGAGCAGAATTTCGGGCACTTTCCATCCTTTGTAATCCGCGGGTCGCGTATATACTCCGGGCTCGAGAAGTCCGTCCTGGAAGGAGTCTGAGAGGGCGCTGGTTTCGTCTCCGAGGGCACCCGGCAGGAGTCGCACAATGGCGTCAGTCATCATAGCTGCGGGCATCTCGCCTCCGGTGAGGACGAAATCACCGATAGTATATTCTTTGGTAATCAGGTGATCCCGTACGCGCTGATCCACGCCTTTGTAGTGTCCGCAGAGGATGATGATATTCTCCGCGAGGGAGAGTTTGTTGGCTTCTTTCTGTGTGAAGCGCTCTCCGTCGGGTGCGGTGAAGATAATCTCGTCGTAATGGCGTTCGGATGTTAACTTGCTGATAATGCGGTCGATAGGCTCGACTTGCAGGACCATTCCGGCTCCGAAGCCGAATGCGTAGTCGTCCACTTTGCGGTGCTTGTCGAGCGTGTAGTCGCGTAGGTTGTGCACGAAGACCTCAACGAGCCCTTTGTCTTTGGCTCGTTGGATGATGGAGTGGTTGAGTGGGCTGTCCAGCAATTCGGGACAAGCGGAGATAATGTCTATACGCATGGTTGTTCGGTTATCACATACTAATCACATACTAATCGCATACTAATCACATACTAATCGCATACTAATCACATACTAATCACATACTCCTTTCATCAGGGTACAGGGTCGTAACCTGAGCCTCCCCAAGGGTGGCATCGCATGAGTCGTTTGATGCCGAGCCAGCCTCCGCGGAAGATGCCGTATTTCATGACCGCTTCGACCATGTATTGTGAGCAAGTCGGGGTGTATCGGCACGTGGGAGGCAGAATAGGCGAGATGCACGCGCGGTAGGCGTACACCGGCAGGAGTGCGATATGGCGGAGAAGCAATATGAATTGACGATTGGACAATTGACGATTGGACGATTGATTGACGATTGGACGATTGATTGACGATTGAGCGATTGAAACTATTTATTATTCAATTCGGTGAGGCGTTTGATGGCTTTTTGCATGGCCTTGGAGATCTGTTCCTGCGAGCGGAGTTCCTTGTCCATGTAGTTGAAAGCCAGCTGGAAGGAGTAATGGTTCTCGGAGCAATACGTGCGAAGCGGTTCAGCGTTGAGTCGGTAGGCTTCGCGCATTAGTCGTCTGAGCCTATTGCGGTCAACGGCATGTTTGAAGAGCGATTTGGGTGCCCAGATAAGCACTTTGGGAGCTTCGTCGGAGTCGGGAAGTTGCCGGAACGTAACCCTCATCGGAAAGGCCGTAAAGCGTTTTCCCTCTTTGTAGAGGGCAGCGATGCGCAGTTGTCCGCACAGTTTTTCCGATTTTGGGAACGTGTTCATTCAGCCTGTTGAGCGAGGAATTGGTCGATGGCGGTGGTGATAGAAGGGCACTCCGGAGTGGGAGCAGCAATCTGCAGTTTCCATTCTTCGGCCTCGATGGCTTTGGCAGTGGATGCTCCAAAGCAAGCCATGATTTTGTCGCCCTGGATGTCCTTGAAATCCGGCAGGTTCTGCTTGAAAGCGTTCACACCGGTAGGCGTAAAGAGCACATACATGTCGTAGTTCTCGAGTTCCTCGCGCGTATAGGCGACGGTTTCTGTCCGATAGCAAATCATGGGTTTGATAGAGATGCCATGCTCAGCGAACATATTGATTACGTCGTCGTTATGCACATCGGAGCACGCGAGCAGGTAGCGCTCGTTGGGACGGCGGTTCATAGCCGGGATGACGTCCTCAAATTTGTTGTTAGGTCCGAAAAAGACGCGGCGCTTGCGGAACTGGATGTACTTCTGGAGGTAATTGCCAACAGCCTCGGAGATGCAGTAGTAGTGCATGGACTCGGGAATGTTGATGCGCAGTTCTCCCATGAGCCGGAAGAAATGGTCGATACCTGTTCTTGAGTTGAAGAGAATCGCGGTATATTCAAG
>ONXE01000097.1 GCA_900321775.1 uncultured Bacteroidales bacterium | reverse complement strand
CAAGGATCAAAAGAGGCAATAAGCGTTTCATATCTGTCGTAAATACTGTTCTATACGTACCAAATCTTCGTAAAAAGGAGTGTCCTCGACGATAGTAGGCGTGAGGCGTCGGATGGCCTCATACTGCTTGCGGGTAGCAGGTGCGAGTTTGTCCTGAATACCCAAACAATCGACAGCCTGAGCCAGCGCCAGGAAGAGGATAGAGAGCACCTGATAGGCGTTGTCGAGCACCTGGTGACAAAGCTCGGCGGTGTTAGTGCCCATGGACACAATATCCTGATTATCATTGTTGTTGGGGATAGAGTGCACATAGTTGGGCATAGCCAGCGTCTGGCACTCGGCGGTGGTGCTGGTGGCAGTGAACTGGCAGGCCTGAATGCCGTAGTTGAGTCCCAATGTGCCGAGGTTGAGGAACGGAGGGAGGATGCCGTTGATGCGATCGTGGCAGAGGTAGTTGAGTTGTCGCTCGGCCAGCATGACCAGTCGGACAATGGCTATCTTGACTTTGTCCTCCTCGAGGGAGATGTAGTCGCCGTGGAAATTGCCGCCGTGGTACACGTTCTGCGTTTCGGGATCGACGATGGGGTTATCGCTGGCGGAGTTCAGTTCCTCCTCGATAATACGTTTGGCGTTTTGGAGCGTCTCGTAAACAGGTCCCAAAATCTGCGGGGTGCAGCGGAGGGAATAGTAGGCCTGAACTTTGTCTTTGAAGACCTGCACATCGGCGTGTCCTTCGTCGTACAGCAGAACTTTCCGCTCCTTGAGACAGCGGCTGCCCAGACTAAGTCGGCGCAGTTCGGCGGCAATGTGAATCTGGCCCTCGTGGCGACGACAGGCATTGAGAGGCTCAGCCATGAAATCGTCGTAACTGCCGGCTATCTCATTAATCCAGAGGGAAGCGAGTGTAGCGTGGCGGAGGAGGTTCTCGGCGTCGAGCTGGTTGACGACGCTGATGCCAGTCATGACGCTGGTTCCGTTGGTGGCGCTGAGGCCCTCTCGGATATGGATCTGCATCGGGCTGAGGCCACACTCGGCGAGCACTTCGGCGGTGGGTCGCCATTGTCCCCGGTAATGAACCTTGCCTTCTCCGATGAGGCAGAGGGCTATGTGTGCCAGTTGTACCAGATCGCCGCTGGCGCCTACGCTGCCGTGCTTGGGGATAAACGGATGGATGCCTCGGTTGACAAACTCAGTGAGAAGCTGTACGACTTCGGGGTGGATGCCGCTTTTAGCCTGGATGAACGAGCCTATTCGGGCAATCATTGCGGCGCGTACAAACACGTCGTCGAGGGGCTCACCGGCACCCGTGGCGTGTGAGCGGATGATGTTGTACTGCAGGTCGCGGAGGTGGGTATCACTCACGCGCCACTGGGCCATAGGTCCGAAGCCTGTGTTGATACCATAGATTACTTTGTCGCGGGCAAAGTCAGCCAGGAAGTGGTGGCAGGCTGCTACGGCTTCCATGGTTTGTTGAGGTATGTGCAAGCGCGCCTCTCCGAAGAGAATATCGCGCATGAGAGTAATGTCGATTTTCATAAATTCAGTTTGCGGCTGCAAAGTTACTGCTTTTTTTTCAATTATGCAAGAAAAAAAGTGTTTTTTTGCAAAAAAGACGCAGGTGTATAGGAGAAGTATGCAAGCTCCCTTCACCAGGTCCCGATAAAACAGCCTTTTTCACTCACGTGTGTGTATTATACGTAGTATAATACTAAAGGAGTGATTAGAAAGAAATCTGCGTAAGAATGATTTTTTTTCGATAAAAGACTTGCGTAATTCAAAAAAAAGCAGTAACTTTGCAGCCGCAAAGATAACAAACACAGAAAAAGAAGCAAATTAATACGTATGAAAAAGCTATTTGTAAACATCCTCTGCTTAGCTGCACTACTGTTGGTGGCAAGTTGTGATAAAAAGCCCGATTCTCCCACACCGGAGAACTTGTCGGGAAACGTAAGTGCTCCAACCTGGACCAATCCTACGGAGTACGACTATTCGTCCAGCATGACGTCAGTAATCAAAGTGGACCTGCAGTCCAATTATCCCGAGTCAGCCAAAGATTGGGTTCTTTCGCCTGATGACCGTTTGGCGGCCTTTATGGGTGACGAGTGCTGCGGTGTCATTGAGCCCACGGACGGGCTGTTCTTCCTATATATCACCGAGCCTGAAGGCACGACAGAAACCCAAGTATCGCTGCGTTACTACTCGGCTTACTTCAAGAATCTGTTCGAGGCCAAGAATGTGTTCGTTTTCCAGAACGACTCGCATCAAGGCTCCGTTACGACTCCGCTTACGCCGACTTTTATAGTAGTTAAGAACCAATAAAACGCCCTACAGCCATGATACACATCAACGAAGAGGTTGCTCGCTGTCTGTTGTGCGAAAATGCGCCATGCTGCGACAAAGTAGCGCGCGCCATTCGTGCTCTGCGTTTTGACAATCTATGGACAGCCCGTGAACTGTTTTCCGAGATCACTGATGCAGAGATAGAGGCGGCAGAGAATGCTTGTATTCACTATGACCGCCCTATTCGTATTGCAGAGTTAAAACGGAGTCTTCCTTCCGAGCCGGCTGTTTGTGACCAGAAAGCACTACCCTCTCTGGAGATAAACTTTTGCGACATCGTGTGCGAGAATCCGTTCTTTTTGGCCAGTTCCGCCATTTGCACCAACTACGACATGGTAGCGCGTGCGTTGGAGGCTGGTTGGGCCGGCGTGTTCTACAAGACCATCTGCAAGCAGGATATTCGCGAGGTGTCGCCGCGCTTTGATGCAGTGCGTAAGGAAGGGACTCCGTTTGTAGGTTTCCGTAACATGGAGCAATTGAGCGAGAATCCGCATACCGTGGACTTCGACATCCTGCGTCGGCTCAAACAGAACTACCCTTCCAAGGTCATTATCGCGTCCATTATGGGGCAGACCGAAGAGGAGTGGATCGAACTGGCCAAGATGGCGGAAGATGCGGGATGTGACGCGGTAGAGCTGAATTTCTCCTGCCCGCAAATGCGTCTGACGGGTTTGGGCAGCGACATCGGGCAGAACCCCGAGTTGGTGATGTTCTACACCTCTTATGTGCGCAACGCAGTCAGCATCCCGGTTATTCCGAAGATGACTCCGAACATCATGTCCATGACCAATCCGGCTTTGGCATGTTTCTATGCCGGGGCGCATGGTATCAGTGCCATCAACACCATCAAATCTATCACGATGAGCAAGGATGCGGAGGTGAGCCAGAAGAAGACTGTGAGCGGTTATTCGGGTAAGGCGGTCAAGCCTATCGCGCTGCGTATGATTTACGAGATAACCGGCACTCCGCTGCTTCAGCGAGCCGGTGTGGAGAAACATATGGATGTCAGCGGCATAGGTGGTATTGAGACCTGGCGTGACGCGTTGGATTTCATCCAATTGGGCTGCCGTAACGTGCAGGTTTGTACGGCAGTGATGGAGTACGGATACCGCATTGTAGATGACCTGATTTTGGGTCTCAAGCACTACATGCAGGAACGCGGCATTACGGATCTGAAGACACTGGTTGGCGAAGAATTGAAGAATGTCGTACTACCTGCCGACCTGGACCGCGACACGATGGTATTCCCCAAGGTGGACCGCAACAAATGTATCGGCTGCGGCCGTTGCTATATCTCCTGTCGGGACGGCGGGCATCAGGCTATCGAATTTGACGAGGAGCGCAAGCCGCATATTGTCGGTCAGCGCTGCGTAGGTTGCCATCTATGCAAGTTGGTCTGCCCGACCGGTGCCATAAGCGCAGCCAAGCGTATGCCTAAAACGCGATAAGATGAAGAGAATTTACAAAGCGCATATTCTTTTTACGAAGCAAAAAGACCATTTTGAGGTCTATGAGAACGGTTATGTTGCAGTGGATGACTCCGGTCGCGTGACCGGTGTTGCGTCGTGTTTGGATGAGTTGGACAGCGAAGGAGCGGAGATAGTGGACTTTGGTAACAGGCTTCTTATTCCGGCCATGAACGACATGCATGTGCATGCTCCGCAGGTACACAATCAGGGGGTGGCGATGGATCTGGAATTGCTGCCGTGGCTGCAGAACTACACTTTCCCCGAGGAAGCCAAATACGCTGATACCCGCTATGCGGAGCGTATGTACCGTCGGTTTCTGCACACGCAATGGCTGTTCGGCACTATGCGCAGTGTGGTTTTCGGAACTGTTCATACAGAGAGCACCCGGTTGCTGATGCAACTCTATCAGGAAGCCGGGATGGGTGCGCTGGTGGGCAAAGTGGCGATGAACCGCAACTGTCCGGAGGCGCTATGCGAAGATGTGAAAGAGGCGGTAGAGGGCAATGAACGCCTCATAGCCGAGTTCAACAAACCCGATGCGCTGGTTCGGCCAATCATCACCCCGCGTTTTGTGCCTTCGTGTACGCCGGAGCTGCTGCAGGCCTGCGGTGAACTGGCCAAGAAATACAGGTTGCCCGTTCAGTCTCATCTGTCGGAGAACAAGTCCGAGATAGCCTGGGTGGCAGAGCTTGAGCCGGATAGCGAGAACTATGGGGCGGCCTATGACCAATACGGGTTGTTCGGACAGACACCCACAATCATGGCTCATTGCGTGTGGACGCAGGGCAAGGAGTTGGAGCTGATGCGACGCAATGGCGTGATGGTGGCACATTGTCCGACGTCCAATTTCAATATCGCCTCGGGCATGGCTCCTATCCGAACGTTCCTGGAAGAAGGGTTGCATGTGGGTTTGGGCAGCGACATCAGCGGCGGGCACGACCTAAACATGTTCCGTATGCTTGTGTATGCTATTCAGGTAAGCAAGATGCAGTACCAGCAGAACCACGACAAAGCGTTTCTCACTTTGCCCGAGATATTCTGGATTGCCACCAAGTCGGCCGGCAGTTTCTTCGGAAAAGTGGGCAGTTTCGAGCCCGGGTACGAGTTTGACGCACTGGTCATCGACGACGAAGTGCTACATCCTGACGAGTATTCCCTGCTACATCGTCTGGAGCGGTTTATCTATCTGGGAGATGACAGGCAGATCCTGCACCGTTTCTGCCGTGGAAAAGAAGTGCCTGAACCGCGTTGAACCGATTTAGGGTTTGGAAGCAAGTACCAAAGCCTTGAAATGCTTGGCTGTTGAGCCGGCGACACGTTTAAAATACCGGTGGAACGTGGTCGGTTCGTCGAATCCGAGCGTATAGGCTATTTCCTTGATACTATGGTCGGGCTGGGTTTCGATGAGGCGTTTGGCCCTGGTGACAACATATTGTTCAATCCAATCGGAGGGTGTTATGCCTCCGGACACCATACGGATGATTTTTGTGAGGTGTTTGGGTGTCATGTTCAGCTGTTCAGCGTAGAACTTCACTTCGCGCGACTCCCTGTAGTGCTCTACCACCAATTGGCAGAAACGGTGATAGAGTTCGGCGTTACGTCCGGCGCTCCACATCTTGTCCTGTTCGCGGCGGTAATAGTTGATGAACTCATAGCCTATCGACAGTTGCGTGAGCAATATCTGGCGCCGATATTGGAAGTCGCTTGTCTCATGCGACGAGATTATTTCCAGCAGTTTGACCACTAAGAGCAACCGTTCTGCCTGCTCGTCGGTAAGTTTGCAGATAGGGTTGAAATGGAACTTGCCATAGTCATGGCTGAAAGCTATTGCCCGCAGGTCGGCGAACAGTTCCGAAGAAACCGCCACTCGCGTGAAGGTGTAGTCGTCGGAACATTCCAACGGTTTGATTACATGGCCGGGCATGAGGATAGCCAACTCGTTCTTGCTATGCGTTATCTCATTCATATCGTATAGCGCACGCGCGCTGCCCTTGTGACAATAGTCCAGCACGATGAACGAGAACACCACATTCTTGTTGAGCATGCTCATCTCATGTATGTTTTGTGAGATGACGATGCCGCTCTGGTCCACTACCTGAGCTATTTGCGCAAAACCTACTGCTCTTTTCATTTTATGCCGTTTTTCCGTTTTCGCCTGCAAAATTAGTGATTTTTTTTCGTTCGTGCAAGAAAAAACGACTTTTTGCCACTAAAAAAGCATTTTTTCTTTGCCAATTTGTTAAAAAAAAGATGCTTTTCGTGAGCACACACGCACCTGGCACGCACGGTGAAACATACGCGGATAAAACAAAGAAAAGTATAAAAGAGTGATTTTTTTCTATAAAATGTTTGGTAATTTGAAAAAAAAGCAGTAACTTTGCAGCCAAATTTATAAATTTGACAGAAAATGATTTATAGAATCACCTTTATGAACGAGGAAGTGGACACTTTCAAGCGTGTTTTCGAGGCGGACCCCGAAGCCACTTTCCTTGACCTACACAAGGCACTGCTGGCCTCAGTTGACTACAAAGATGACCAGATGACGGCTTTCTATCTGTGCAACTCGGAATGGGAGCGCGTGCAGGAAGTTACCTTGGTACCGATGCCTGACACGGATCAATGGGACAACATGACGATGGAGGCTACCAAGTTGTCCGACCTGCTGACCGAACCCAAACAACGTCTGATGTACGTGTTCGACCCGATGATGGACCGCAATTTCTTTGGCAGCCTGAACAGCATCAAAGAAGGTCATGTAGAAGGCGTGCAACTGGTTGAGAGTAAGGGAAAAGCGCCCAAGCAGATCAAAGAAGACGATCCGTTGAATGTCAAGACCGGAGCCGATGATCTGGATTTGGACAGTGAATTCTACGGCGACGACCAGTACGACGAGGGCGACCTGGACATGGAAGGCTTCCAAGACCTGAGTTTCGAGGACGGAACGATGTTTTAACCGGCGAGTTGCCGGCGATGACAGACCTGCGGATGACGGAATGAAGACATTGGTGGTGCTGACAGGCCCTACGGGCGTAGGTAAGACGGAATTGAGCCTGAGCGTGGCAGAGCGTCTGGGGTCGCCCATCGTGAACGCTGACTCGCGTCAGATTTACCGCGAGTTGCCCATAGGAACGGCAGCTCCGACCGCCGCTGAGCAAGCCCGCGTCCCGCACTTGTTCGTTGGCACGCACACCCTGACCGACCGCTATAATGCAGGCGAATACGAGCGTGAGGCGTTGGCGGCCTTGGAGGAACTGTTCCGGACGCGTGACCACGTGCTGATGGTAGGCGGAGCGATGCTGTACATTGATGCCGTGTGCAAGGGGTTGGACGAGATGCCGCATGTGTCCGCCGAACTGCGTAAACAGGTTCAACAACAATATGC
>ONXE01000043.1 GCA_900321775.1 uncultured Bacteroidales bacterium | reverse complement strand
CAGTTCTACGCCATGAGTCACGTGGTTCTGGACCGTTTCGCGGCTTATGCCGGGCAACAATTCGACATACGCACAGATGACCCAACCGGCGCGATGGACCGCCTGCAAAACGGCAAACAAGGTTTTATTATCCTCTCTTCGCACGTTGGTAATCAGGAACTTGCGGGCTATAGTATCCACTCCCGCAAACCCCTGCATATCCTCATCTACCTGGGCGATACGCAAACCGTTAACAGAGAACGTGAGCGCCTTTTTGCCGAGAATCGCCTGAGTTTTCTGCCAGTGGAAGCGGACGGAAGTCATATTTTCGAGATGCACAAAGTGTTGGATAACGGCGAAGCTTTGTCCATTCACGGAGACCGAATCTTCTCCCATTCCCGAACGCTGACTACCGGCTTGTTGGGCGCAAAGGGTGTTTTTCCCGAAGGACCTTTCCGCATGGCCGCCCTCGAGCGCGTGCCTGTGGTGACAATGTTCATGTTGCGCACAGGACACAAACGTTATGAATTGCGTGTCCGCGAGTTGAGTAGGCCTGATGACGAGTTTTTGAAGAAAGACGAGTTGGCCGAGGCACTCCTGCAGCGATACGCACGCGAGATAGATTTGGCCTTGCACGACTACCCCGAGCAATGGTTTAACTTTTTTGAATTTTGGACAGAATGATCATACGTATAGCGGACCATATAATAACGCCGTTGGGCGAAGGCGTGGAGCGTAACCTGGAAGCATTGCTTCGCGGGGAATGCATGCTCAGGCGTCATACCTCCATTCGTGGCGAACTCGTGCCGGAACCGTTTGTGGGCTCCTTGTTTGACCGTTTGCCCGAATACCCCGGATATAGCCCGTACGAGGCGCTTTGCATCGCAGCAGCTGAACCGGCAATACGTTGTTCCGGCTTGGACGTCAGTTCGTCCGACGTGGTGTTTGTTCTCTCCACTACGAAAGGCAATATCTGGTCCTCGCCGGCCGATTCCGCGCGCAAAGTGGCGGGTTATTTCGGCAACAAGACAACTCCCGTCGTGGTATCCAATGCCTGTACAACGGGGGTCTCGGCACAACTGACAGCCTATCGGTTGCTTAGCGCCGGGACATATCGAACGGCGGTACTGATTGGCTGCGATGTGCAAAGTCTGTTCATCGTATCGGGTTTTCAGTCGTTCAAGGCCCTTTCTCCTGACGCATGCCGGCCTTTTGACGCGGACCGCAAAGGATTGAATGCTGGCGAAGCGGCAGCTTGTCTGATTCTCGGCTCCTTGACCTCCTCAAACTCTCCGCACCCCTGGTGTCTCCTGGGCGGTTCTATCCACAACGATGCCAATCATATCAGCGGTCCTTCGCGCACGGCCGAAGGAAGTCTCCGTTGCCTGCAGGACGCGCTGGCGGTGACTTGCGGCGAGCGTGTGGCGTGCGTGAGCGTTCACGGGACCGGAACAGCCTATAACGACGAGATGGAGGCGCTTGCCCTTCATCGGGCCGGGTTGGACGACACACCCGTCAGTGCCCTGAAGGGCTACTTCGGACATACTATGGGTGCTGCCGGACTGCTGGAGACTATCCTCACGCTACACGCGTTGGACAAAGGTCTGATTCTGCCGGTAAAAGGGTTCGAGCAGCAGGGGACGACATGTCCGGTGAATGTTTCCCCGGAAGCAAGACAAGCGCAAGGGCATACGTTCATCAAACTTCTTTCCGGCTTCGGAGGAATTAACGCTGCGGCGGTGTGGAGTAGGGATATTCAGCCGAACAGCGAGGCGGAAAACCATTGGAAGCAGCCTGTTCACGTGCATACCGTTAACGAGGTACGTATCACTTCGGAAACCGACTTGGTGGCAGCCTTTCGGGCACTTGCGCAGGCTTATCCCAAGTTCTTTAAAATGGACACCCTCTGCCGTTTGGGTTTCGTGGCGACAGAACAACTGCTGCAGGGACATACCGATTGTATCGACCCCGAACATACGGCGTCGATTCTGGCTAACCATAGTGCCTCCCTGGCGAATGATACCGAATATTCGGCCACTATCTCTGACCCCGACAACTACTATCCGTCGCCCGCCCTGTTCGTTTACACCTTGCCCAATATCGTTACGGGCGAACTGGCTATACGCCACGGGCTGTATGGCGAAACGGCTTTTTATATCCTCGACAATGAAACGGCTTTACAACCAATTATAGATGCGACTCTCCGCGATGAAAGAATCCACTCCGCCATTGTAGGGTGGGTGGAATGTACCGGTAAATCGGACTATGAGGCGCATTTGAGTTTAGTAACAAAACAATCTGAAAAATGACAAACAAAGAAGAACTGAAAACATTGATTATCAACGCACTCAATTTGGAAGGAATGCAACCCGAAGACATCGACGATGCCGCTCCTCTTTTTGGAGAAGGACTCGGCCTTGACAGCATAGATGCGTTGGAACTGCTGATGATTCTGGACAAGCACTACGGCATCAAGTTCACCAATCGCGAAGAGTCGAAAGCGGTACTCCGCAGTATCGACACCATGGCGGAATATATTGATAAGCACAAAACTAAATAACATGCGCATAGCAATCACCGGTATAGGCATCATTTCTGCCTTGGGCTTGGGCAAAGAGGCCAACAAGGCTAATCTGCTGGCCGGCAGGTCAGGCATTTGTGCTCCGAGAATACTCCCGACCATTCACAAAGAATGGCCTGTTGGCGAGGTAGGTATGACCAACGAACAACTGAAACAGCAGTGCAGGCAAAAGGCTGATTCGCCCTGTCCGCGAAATGTGCTTTTGGCTTATGCGGCGGCAAGCGAAGCCGTGGCTGATGCTCATCTCACGCCCGAGCAGGTTGAAGACCTGGTTCTTGTAAACGGCACTACCGTGGGAGGTATGGATAGCACTGAGAATGAGGTGGGTAAGTGGTTGAAAGGAAACACCGAAAACCTTGACAACATCATTTTTCATGAGGCCGGTGCTACGACTTTTCTGCTTAGTCACATGCTTGGCGAAACAGCCGGACAAACCACCATCTCAACGGCTTGTTCTTCAGCCCTTAACGCTATCATGTACGGCGCCGATTTGTTGCGCATGAAGGCCTCCAAGCGTGTTCTCGTAGGCGGAACGGAAGCGTTGACGCGATTCCATCTGAATGGTTTTGGCAGTTTGGGAATCCTGTCCGAGCAAGTGTGTCGTCCTTTTCATCCTGACCGTGACGGTATCAATCTGGGCGAAGGTGCAGCTTATCTGGTTCTGGAGAAGGAAGAGGAGGCGCTGGCCCGCGGTGCAAGCATTTACGGCTATGTGTCGGGTTACGGCAACCGCTGCGATGCGTATCATCAGACCGCATCGTCGCCTACAGGTACGGGCGCGTATCTGGCGATGCACAAAGCGCTTCTAATGGCCGAACTGAAGCCGGCGGATATTGAGTATCTCAACGCCCATGGTACGGCTACGCCGAACAATGATGCTTCGGAGGCTTGTGCCATTGAGCGCTTGTTCGGAACACCATTCGAGGGTAGCCGTTGGCCGGAACCGCGCAGTACGAAGAACCTGACGGGGCACACCACGTCGGCTTCGGGAAGCATCGAGGCCATTTTCTGCTTGATGCTGATGCAGGAGCGCGGATATAAACATGTGATGACTAATGCTTTCGGCTTCGGCGGCAATGACTCGTCGCTGATTCTCTCGTCTGAGCCGACTGACTTGCCAGAGTTATCTGTAGCGCCTGTAATAGAGGAGTTTCCGGTCGTTTCTATAGATGAAGATCCGGACACCAAACAGTACCTGTCACCTATGCAGGCACGTAGAATGAACAGCCAGATGCGCAGGATGGTTGTGGCGGCCAAACAAGCCTTGGAACAGGCAGGAATAAGTGTTCCGGACGCTATCATCGTTGGTACTCGCTGGGGCGGAATAGTGCCTACTATGGAGTTGCTCAAAACATTGGTTACGAACGGAGAATACGACTTCAGCCCGACCCTGTTCATGCAGTCCACACACAATACGGCGGCTTCTACATTGGCCATGCTTCTCGGGTGTCGCGGATTCAACTGTACGATTTCGGAGGGAGTGGGGTCGTTCGAGTACGCTCGTTCGGGTGCAATTGTCCGTCTCGCTGATCCGAACGTCCTTAACGTGCTCGTATGCGGTTATGACGAAGAAGACCCCGATTGGCAGAAGTGGCTTGCCCGGGTTGACGACAGTTGTCCCAGGATGGCCAAAGCGTTTGTTATTAAGAAAAGATAATTGCCTATGGAACTGATTCTACTATCTATATTGCAAAGTTTTCTGCTTTGTTTGGGACAAGTTCTGCTGAAGTTCTCCCTCGAAAAAATGACTCCCTTTGCATGGACGCGCGATTTTTGGGTGAACAGCATCTTCCTGAACTGGTGGTGGCTTGGCACAGGCCTGGCTTTCCTCAGCGCAGCCGTATTGTGGATGTACATCATCAAGAACTTCCCCTTCTCGATTGCTTATCCGCTGACCAGTCTGACCTATATATTCGGAATGATTGCCGCGATGGTGGTGTTCCACGAGTCCATCAGTTTGGTCCAGTGGCTCGGAATAGTGCTCATTATGGGCGGCTGCTACCTGGTGGCCAGATAGGATGAAGCAACAACCATAAGATTACCATAAGATTACCATAACATAATAAGACAAGCTCATGTTATACTACGAAGCAAAAGTAACATATGTAAAGCCTCTGGACGCGGGCGGAAACAAGCGTCGCAAGTCAACGGATGTGTTTATCTGCCACGCACTCAGTTATGCCGACACCGAGCAGCATGTGCGCGAGTACGTTGCTGCCTATCAGTTTGAGGGTGAGATGCCCGAGATAGACATCCGCAAAGTCAAATTTGTGGACATTATCCTGGATGATAAACTCCAGGAGTACTGTTTCTACAAGGGCAAGATTGAGGCCACGGTCCTGGACGGTGAGGGCGAAATGGCCAAGGAAAAGAAGTTGACGCAAGTGTTCCTGGTGCAAGCCGTGAACGTGGAAGGAGCACTCAAGCAACTGCATAATATCGGTCTCAACTTCGCAGGAGATGCCGAGATTGTGCATATACAGAAGACGAACGTCCTTGATTATCTGGACTTCTATGTGGCCGACGCAGCCCAAACTGAGCAGAAATGAGTTGGGTGCAAGATAACATAGCGCGCTTGCGTGAGACCTTACCTAAAGAGGTGACGCTTGTATGCGTGAGCAAGTTTCATCCCGCAGAACTCATCCGCCAGGCCTATGATGCCGGTGAGCGCGATTTCGGCGAGAGTAGAGTACAGGAACTGCTGGAGAAGCACAAAGCTTTGCCTGCAGACATTCGTTGGCACTTCATTGGACATCTGCAGACCAACAAAGTCCGCCAGATTGTGCCCTTTGTCTCGCTCATTCACGGTGTGGACTCCCTTCATCTGCTGGAGGAAATCAACAAAGAAGCGCTGAAGATCGGTCGCATCGTGCCGGTGCTGCTGGAAGTGCATGTGGCTCAAGAGGAGACCAAATCCGGCTTCTCCATCGAAGAGATTGCCGACCTGCAACCCCTCATTGATCTGAACCACGCCGCACCTTTGCTGCGCGAGTACCCCGGACTGAACATCTGCGGCATCATGGGGATGGCCTCTAACACCGACGACCGGGATCAGGTCCTCCGCGAGTTCAAGATGCTCGCCACAATCCATCGTAACCTTTTCCCGCATGGGGGAGTGCTCTCGATGGGCATGTCGCACGACTACGAATTGGCACTGCAAGAGGGCTCGAATATGGTCCGTATTGGCAGTTCTATCTTTGGAGAACGTAATTATTAAAAGATATGAAACAGAAATTTCTACTTATAGCTTTGGCGCTTGGTATGACTCTTGGCGCTTGGGCCAAGCCGTACAGCGTGACCGTCTTGGGCGAGTATGGCTACAATATCCCGTGGGGACATTTTGGTGGCGGAGAAGTACGTGCCGACCTACCTTTCAACGACTATTTTGAACTGGACTTGGCTGTAGAGGGACTCTCGTCGCGCGTTTATACCGGAAGTGTCACCGCCCGGCCTAAGTTCCCGTTGCCAACAGGCGAAATGTTTCTCGATGGCACAATCCTCTACAAAAGCGTTCAGCGTAACCGCATCAACGACTACGTGATGGCAGCTTCGTTAGGTTATCGTATGGACTACGTGTCGGTTCAGCTGGGTATCTTCAGTCAGGTGTTTGGCGATATGGACGCCGATTACCATTCGCTTAGCTCCTATTCCGTGGATCCGTTCAACGTGCTGTATCGCATTCAGGTGAACACGCGGCCCGAGAAGAGCCCGTGGAACATCTACCTGGGAGTCTCCGATTACACCGAATTGGAGTACGAGCGTCATTATCAACCCATATTCTGGATTGGCGCACACTACGACCTGCCGTTCTACAACGTCTTCAGCCGTTCCGACAATCTGCGCGGCAATATCCGCAACCTTCGCGTGCTGGCTGAGGTCTATTGCAAACCGACAGGCATGTTCCACCTTGACGCTCAGTTCTATGGCATCAAAGCCAAACTGGGCCTGTGCATGCGATTCTAACTTTCCATTTTCAATTTTCCATTTTCAATTATGAAATCTCATTTCTATATATCTGCGCTACTGCTGGGAATGACAGCATGTAGCGGCGAAAGTAACCTGGACGTGAAGGGAATGGTCTCAAGCAGTTCCGGTGATGCCGATTCGCGGTTTGAACAGTCGATGGAGTACAACAAAATGCACGGAGTGGACACCATTTCCGTGCCCGACAATGCCTATAAGGTGTATATCATGACTGATTCGCACGTGGATTTCTCCACCAGCAACCTCGACCAGTTTGTTGACGATTATTTGTCCGACGCCGAGGCTGCTCCTTTCTGCCTTCATTTGGGCGATGTCATCAACGGGCAGAACCACTATGACATGTGTATGGAGCATCTGGCGCCTATCTGGGATGGAACGGGAGATACTTGTTTCTTTGCCGTAGGCAATCACGACTTATATTTTGGACAGTGGCAGACTTACCGCTCGTACATGAAGACCTCCGTCTATCATTTTGTCGTGAAGACGCCCTCCTTCAAGGATTTGTATATCTGTCTCGATTCGGGCAATGGCACCTTGGGCGTGAAACAGCGTAAGTGGCTTGAGCAGTTGTTGGAAGCTGCGCAAGAGCAGAAATACCGTCATATCATTGTCTTCACCCATACCCATTTCTTCAAGGTGGATGCGTCGCAGGGTCACACCAGCAACTTCGCCTTGGAGGAGACCTACGACTTGTGCGACCTGTTCTCGCGTTATGGCGTAGAGCTGGTGCTTCAAGGTCACGACCATTGCCGCGACCAGCATTACTTCAAGGGCGTGCAGTTCTTGATAGTGGATGCGCTGGAGGATCACTTCTACAACGCCTACTACGCTGTGATGGAAGTGCATCAGTCGTTTGACTTTCAGTTTGTTCCTGTCGGCCCGCAAGATCCCGACAAGTTCAGTGTACGCGTTCCGGGTGTTCCGCATCTGTAAGAAGGAGTGCGTTTAGGGTCTTACAGATAATGCGCACAACTCCTCTTCTATGTTAGATATCGAAAAGAAAAATCCGGGTTTATGCCATCAATAAAGAAGTTGTATTTCAAGGACACGTCGTTTGCCAGTCTGATGCAGCAGCGCGTGTATAATGTGCTCTTGTTTGCAAGCAAGTATGCGTTGTTCACAATAGAAGAGGACGGTCGAATAGACGAGCAGATCTTCAACGAATATACCTCGTTGAACCTGCGTTATCCGCCTCGTTTTACGTTGGTGTCGAGTGAGCAGGAAGCGGCGAAGTTGTTAGGTGAGCGTCATTTTGATTTGGTGATGGCGATGCCGTCGGACGCGGGGGAGTCGTTTGAGTGGGCCAAGAACGTGAAACGCGATTACCCTCAAATCCCCATCGTGCTGTTGACACAGAACAACCGCGCCATTCGAGAGCGGCTGAAACACGAAGACCTTTCTGCCATCGACTACATCTTCTCGTGGCTGGACAATGCAGAGTTGCTGTTAGCCATCATCAAGTTGGTGGAGGACAAGATGAACGTGGATGAAGACATCCGCCAGGTGGGCCTCCAGACGGTGCTGTTTGTGGAGGACAGTTTTCGTTTCTACTCCGCGATATTACCTATGCTCTACAAACACCTGTTCACGCAGAGTCGTGCTTTTATGACAGAAGCGTTGAACCCTCACGAGCAGATGTTGCGTATGCGTGGGCGGCCAAAGATTCTGCTGGCGCGCAACTATGAAGAAGCGTCGGAGTTGTACTGCAAGTACCGCGAGAACATGCTGGGCGTAATCACGGACGCGGAGTTTCCTGACGGTCAGATGAACGATGAACCTTCGTCAGAATGGTGCCGACGGCTGCTGCGCGACATTCGCTTGGCGGACCCGTTTATTCCAATCATCGTAGAGTCGTCCAACCGCGATAACGAACGTTTGGCCCATGAAGCCAACGCTGTGTTCCTGGACAAACAGAGTCAGACGTTGCTGTTGGACTTGCGGACGCAGATAACCGAATGTTTTGGCTTCGGTGATTTCCGTTTCCGCGACCCCAAGACCGGCGAGGTGGTGATGACGTGTAAGAATCTGAAGGAGTTGCAGGACAAGATGTTCGACATCCCGGACGAGTCGTTCCTGTATCATGTGACGCACAACGATGTGTCGCGTTGGTTGTACAGCCGCGCTTTGTTCCCGTTGGCAGAGTACGTGAAAGCGCGTGACCCGCGGCATTTCACTTTGTCGGACATGGCCGAAGAGAAACGTATCATCCATCAGGCTATTCTGGACTATCGGCGTATCAAGAACCGCGGTATCGTAGCGCAGTTCAGGCCGGAGGTGTTTGACCAATATAGTAATTTTGCCCGCATCGGTTCAGGCAGCATGGGCTCGAAAGGTCGTGGTTTGGCTTTTGTGGACGCGATGATCAAGCGGCATTTCGAGTTGGAAGACATAGCGGGTGTGCACATCACCATCCCCAAGACAGTGGTGTTGTGTACAGACTTATTCTCGGAGTTCATGGAACGCAACGGTCTGTATCCGCTGGCGCTTAGCAATGCCTCAGACGAGACGATATTGCAGGCTTTCATGAAAGCGCCGTTACCGGAGCATCTGACTACAAACCTCCGGGCACTGATAGGCGTACTGAAAGGGCCGATAGCCATTAGGTCGTCATCGCTGTTGGAAGACACGCAATATCAACCCTTTGCAGGCATCTACTCGACCTACATGATACCACATGATCCGGAGCAACCGGAGCAGACGCTGCAGTACCTGACAGAAGCTGTGAAAGCGGTGTATGCCAGTGTGTTCTACCGCGAATCCAAGGCGTATATGGAGGCCACGAAGAATGTGATTGACGAGGAGAAAATGGCCGTGGTAATTCAGGAAGTGGTAGGGCAGGAGATCCGTAAAAGCGCCAATACGAATGTGATAGGTTTGTCCAGGCGGTTCTATCCCTCCTTCTCGGGTGTTGCCAGGAGCCTGAATTTCTATCCTTTGGGCGACGAACTTCCGGAGGAAGGTGAGGCCGAGATAGCACTTGGTTTGGGTAAGTATATCGTGGATGGTGGCACAACGCTTCGATTCTCGCCCGCTCATCCGCAACATGTGCTCCAGACCAGCACTACGGAGATGGCGCTCAGGCAGACTCAAACCTCGTTCTTGGCGCTGGATTTGTGCAGGACCGATTTTCATCCCGAGGTGGACGACGGCTTCAACCTCAAGCGCTGCAACATCGAAGAGGCAGAGGCTGACGGCAGGTTAAGGCTGATTGCCTCGACTTACAACTACCGCTCGGGCTACCTGTACGACAACATCCTGGAGGAAGGACACAGAGTGCTGACCTTCAACAACATTTTGCACCATGATGCTTTCCCGTTGGCGGAAGTGTTGCGTCAGATACTGGCTATCTCGCAGCGCGAAATGGGCACTCCGGTAGAGATTGAGTTTGCGGTTAATCTGGGTGCTCGTCAGGGTGAGCAAGGGGCGTTCTATCTGCTGCAGATTCGTCCTATCGTGGAGGCAAAAGCCGAAGTGAAAGAAGACCTGACCGCTATCCCTGATTCGTCGCTGATGCTGCGTTCGCCCAAGGCGCTGGGACAAGGCCTGTATGATGATATATGCGATGTGGTGTATGTGCGGCCGGAACGGTTTGACGCTGCGCTGTCGCAAGACATCCGCCGAGAGATAGCCGAAATCAATGCCGAGATGATTCGCCAGGGGCGCCATTACCTGCTAATCGGTCCGGGCCGTTGGGGCTCCAGTGACCCATGGCTGGGCATTCCTGTCCGTTGGTCAGAGATAAGCGGGGCTTCCATTATCGTAGAGTCAGCGCTCGGCGGCTACCAGATAGAGCCGAGTCAAGGCACTCATTTCTTCCAGAACCTGACAAGTTTCGGCGTGGCCTATTTCACAGTGAATGAGTCTGCTGGTTTGGGTTTTGTGGACTTCGGTTTTTTGGACAGCCTGCAAGCCGTGCACGAAACGGAACACGTAAGGGTAGTGCAGACAGAAAAACCTCTTCCCGCTCTGGTGGACGGAAAGCGCGGACTGGCGGTGGTTCGTAAAAGTTGAAAAACGTATCCCGGTTTTCTTGTTCAGAATGGCAAGAGAGTCTAAAGGGAGTTTCAAGAGAGTCTCAAGGGGGTCTCAATAATATATGGATATTTTTGCGAGATACGCATAAAAAATCAGGACGACCGTGTGGCCGTCCTGATTGGTTTGAGATAGAGGTTCCGTTTAGAAATCCAAATCCATCGGAGCGAAGATCTTGGTTACAGACAGTTTCGTCACTTTGCAGCCAAGGGTAGCTTCCAGTTCTTTCAGATTGATTTTCTTGGGGTCGCCCATAAGTACGATAGTGACAGGCTTGCCCTGAATGTTGTCTTTGTAGAACTTCTCGATGTCAGCAAAAGTCAGGTTGTTGATCTTGTCTGCATTAACGCGCGCGGGATCATCGTTGTAACCCAACTGTTTCCAGAACGCAAACGTGCTTGCTTTGCCACGCATAGACGGTTTGGCGGTCTGTGCACTCTGGCGCAGCGCAATCTTGATGTTGTCGATGCTGGTGCTGTCCTCAGGCATGTTGTTCAGAATATCCATGTAAACCTTAACAGCGTCCACCACTTTGTCGGACTGCGTGCCTACGTAGCCGATGAAGTAGCAGTCTTTACCCTGAAGTACCGGCGTTGCATCCACACCATAAGCTGTGTAAGCCATAGAGCGCTTGGTACGAATCTCGTTCATGATGACACCCGAGAAGCCACCGGAGAGGTACTGGTTGAAGGCATCAGATACTACGTCAGACTCGATGTTGTACGGACGGCCGTTGATATAGAAGTACAGATCAGCTTGCTGCACGTTGTTGTTCGGCAAGAAGAGAATCGTGTTCTTTTCGTAGGACTTGCGGTCCTTGACGATAGGCGACTGAGAGGGCTTCATACCTTCAGTAAGCGGCAGAGCGGCAACGACCTCATCGATAGAACGCGTACCGCAATAGCGTGCGTCGAGTGCATATTCGCGAGCCTGGCTGACCAGAGTCTGAATCTTCGGCAGCGAGAGGGCGTAGATATCGCTAAACTTCACTTCGTCGATGAATGACGACTTGTCACCGTACATTGCGTATTGCATCAAAGCGGATTTCTGTGCAGAGTTACGTTTCTGACGGTTCCAGCGGCTGAAGAAGACCGAACCGATGATGTTGTCCAGCTGTTTCTGCTCCAGTTTGGGCATGATGAGCTGTTTGGTTACGAGTTGCATGATGGCCTCAAGGTTCTTGTCCAC
>ONXE01000078.1:11679-16119 GCA_900321775.1 uncultured Bacteroidales bacterium | reverse complement strand
TGGCACGCGGCCTGAACTACTACACCGGCGCCATCTTCGAGGTGAAAGCGCTGGATGTGCAGATGGGCAGCATCACCGGAGGTGGCCGCTACGACAACCTGACAGGCATCTTCGGTATGCCGGGTGTGTCCGGCGTGGGCATCTCGTTTGGCGCGGACCGTATCTACGATGTGCTGACGGAACTGAACCTCTTCCCCGAGGAGGCATTGGAACAAACGCAAGTCCTGTTCGCCACTTTCGGCCAGGAGGAACTGAAGTATGCGTTGACGTGGGCTCGTGAACTGCGCGCCAAGGGAGTTCGCACCGAGGTGTTCCCCGAGCCGACCAAGATGAAGAAACAGATGGGCTATGCCGACAACAACCATATCCCGTACGTGGCGATAGTAGGCGGCGATGAGATGGCGCAACAGAAAGTGATGCTCAAGAACATGACTACCGGCGAACAGGCGCTTGTCTCCCGTGAAGAACTGCTCGTTGTTCTCTCAAGATAAAGGGATTCCTACATTACGACATAACGATTATGAGCACATTAGAAGAATACGACATAGTACTCAGTGACTGCCGCAAGGTGTATATCCTGAAGATGAAGGATTACGGCCCTTCGTGGCGTATCATGCGCCCGCAAACGGTGAACGACCAACTGTTCATCAAGGCCAAACGTATCCGCACGATAGAAATGACTGGCGTCAATCTGGTGGGCGAAGATGTGCGCGGCGAGTTGATGGCGATAGTCAATTACTCCATCATGGGACTTATCCAGATTGAGAAAGGCTTTGCCGATGCTGTGGATATGAAACAAGATGAGGCGTTGGCGCTGTACGACAAATATGCGGCCAGAGCCAAGGAACTCATGACCCGCAAGAACCACGACTACGGCGAGGCCTGGCGCGATATGCTGCCCAGCAGCCTGACGGATATTATCCTGACCAAGATCAACCGCAACAAACAGATTGCAGCCAACGACAACCGCACCCTCATCTCCGAGGGCGCTGACGGCAACTACTACGATATGCTCAACTATGCAGTCTTTTACCTAATCAAACTGATGGAACAAGATGAACAATAAACCGCTTTCTATTCTCGGCACTTGCGCGCGAACCTTGCTCGGCCTGACATTTATCTTCTCCGGCTTTGTGAAGGCCGTGGACCCGCTGGGCACGGTATATAAAATAGAGGATTACCTGAATGCTTTCGGCGGATTTTTCACGCAATTGGTTCCCGCTGCGCCGTATGCGGCCTGCGCACTCATCCTGTTTGAGTTTGTGTTGGGAGTGCTGCTCACCTTCAACGTGTGGACGAAAGTGACAAGTTGGCTGGCGTTGGCGATGATGCTCGTGATGACCCCGCTGACGCTGTATCTGGCTATCACCAATCCGATTACCGACTGCGGGTGCTTTGGCGATGCTATTCACTTGAGCAATTGGGCTACATTTGGCAAGAACGTGGTTCTGCTGGTGCTGGTGGCAGTGTTGCTGTGGGCTAAAGACCATTTGTTCGCCACATGGGTGCAGCCTGTTCGTTGCTGCATCTGCCGCCTGTCGATTTCAGGCCCTACAAGATAGGCAACAATATCCCCGAGTTGATGGTGGTGGAAATCCCCGAAGACGCGCCCAGGGACGAGTATGAGTACCGTTTTATCTACGAGAAAGATGGGGTACAACAGGAGTTTACGCTGGATAACTACCCCAAGAACGACTCTTCGTGGGTGTTTGTGGAGCAGACTTCCAAGCTGATTAAGAAAGGCTATGAAGCGCCCGAACCGCCGGTGCATGACTTTGTGCTGACCTACAATGACAAGGAAGGCCTTATTGGCGAGCCGGGCGAAGTCTTCGATATCACAGAGGACATCCTCGAGGCTGACAGTGCCATGCTGGTTATCATGTACAAACTGGAAAAGGCCGACAAAAAGCAGGCGCCCAAAATTTACCGTCTATGGCAGGATGCGGTGTACTCGGGAATGGACTTCTACGTTCTGACCGGCTCCGGCGAACGCGAGATAGACATCTGGTGTCAGGAGACCGGTGCGGAATATCCTATCGCCACCTGCGACGGCGTCACCTTGAAGACTATCGTCCGCGCGAATCCCGGTGTTGTGGTGCTACACAAAGGCACCGTCGTGGACAAATACAATCTGAGAAACAAGAAATAAACAATTATACAACAATGGCAAGAATCAAAATGGTTGCAGGCAACTGGAAAATGAACAAGACCCTGCAGGAAGGTGTAGCATTGGCTGCACAGTTGAAAGAAGACGTAAAGAACCCTAAATGCGCTGTCGTTATCGGCACGCCGTTTATCCATCTGGCAACAGTGGCAGAGATGCTGAAAGGTTCGCCTATCAAAGTGGCTGCCGAAAACTGCGCTGACAAAGAGAAAGGTGCTTTCACAGGCGAAGTGAGCGCCGAGATGGTTAAATCCACCGGAGCAGAGTACTGCATCCTCGGTCACAGCGAGCGTCGTGCTTACTACCACGAGGATTACGAGATACTGAAGAACAAAGTGGAGTTGGCTTTGGCTAACGGTCTGAAAGTGATTTTCTGCATTGGCGAAGTGAAAGAAGAGCGCGAGGCCGGCAAGCAGAACGAGGTGGTTAAGGCACAATTGGAGGGCTCTGTTTTCCATCTCAGCGCTGAGGCTTGGAAGAACATCGTGCTGGCTTACGAACCCGTTTGGGCTATTGGCACCGGCTTGACCGCTACTCCTGCTCAGGCACAGGATATGCACGCTTATCTGCGCGGACTCGTGGCTAAGCAGTATGGCGCTCAGGCTGCCGAGGATACGACAATCCTGTACGGCGGTTCCTGCAACGAGAAAAATGCCGCAGAACTCTTCGCTTGCCCGGACATCGACGGCGGACTTATCGGTGGCGCTGCGCTCGTAGCCGAGAAATTTGAGGCTATTATTGCAGCCCGCTAAAACATTTTACAGCTTGTAGCGCGGCTTGAAGCCTGGCTTCTCCGTCGCCGCGCACAACAGAAAACGGCTTGCCCGTCAACTCGATTTCGTGGAGATACCTCTGGAACAACCGCTCTCGGGCGTCTTGTTCCAGGTTCTCCCGAAGCGGATCAGGAACGGCTGGCAAGTCAGGCGAGAGGAGCAGATAACCGTCCATCTGACAGTCCCCCGGAATAGGTTCGGTAACCCACTCGGGACGCTTATGATAGACTTCGTCCAACCACACTTTGGTGATGATAAGTTCCGTATCATAAAAACACAGCCCTTGACCATCCAAGGCTTCCTTGCGGTTCTGCTCCGCTATCAGACACACATCTTCGTAGGTGTACGGACGCCCCAAATGGCCTACATACAAGCGCGCAAACTCGGGAATACAGGTTCCGCCAAGTTGCTTCGCCAACCATTGTCCGAGTGTGCTTTTGCCCGTTGATTCGGGACCAACAAGACCTATTTTGACTGTCCGAGCCATACACAGATAATAAAAATCGCTGCAAAGTTACAATTTTTTTTGTAACTGACCAAGTAAAAACGGAAGAAAATGACACGTAACGTGCTAAAATATGTTTTTTGTGCGGCCATGATGCTGCAGAGCGTGATGATAACGGCCCAAGTTTGGTCTCCGGATGTGAATGCCAACGTTTATCGCAACCCGATTATTTACGCCGACTATTCCGACCCCGATGTCTGCCAAGTGGGGGATGACTACTACATGACCTCGTCCTCTTTCAACTCCATTCCAGGCCTGCAGATTTTGCACTCAACCGATTTGGTTCACTGGACGATAGTGGACGCGGCTTTGCCGTACAGCATGCCCGTAGCAATGCCCCTGAGAGCTTCTTTCGGCAATTACGTGTGGGCGCCTTCCATCCGCGAACATAACGGCCAGTTGTATATCTACTACGGCGACCCCGACCACGGTATTTTCATGGTCAAAGGCACTATCGGACACTGGGAGAAACCCGTGGCGGTCAAGCGTGGCAAGGGTATGATAGACACCACTCCGCTTTGGGACGACGACGGCCGCGTCTATCTGGTGCATGCCTATGCCGGCAGCCGTGCGGGAATCAAGTCGGTGCTGGCTGTATGTGAGTTGGACTCTACCGGAACCCGGATCATCAGCCCCAGCCGAATCGTTTTTGACGGACATGCCAATCACCCGACCTGCGAGGGCCCCAAGTTCTACAAACGAAACGGCTACTACTACATCTTCACACCTGCTGGTGGTGTCTCTACCGGCTGGCAGTTGGTGCTCCGCAGCAAAAATATCTATGGCCCGTATGAGGAGAAGATCGTTCTGGCACAAGGCAAAACCAGCGTCAACGGCCCTCACCAAGGCGCGTGGGTAGAAACCCGCGAGGCCAACAAAGACGGCATCAAAGACTGGTTTATTCATTTCCAGGACGTGGGCGTGTATGGCCGTATCGTGCATCTTCAGCCTATGCGTTGGGTGGATGATTGGCCGGTCATTGGCGAGGACAAAGACGG
>ONXE01000078.1:0-11647 GCA_900321775.1 uncultured Bacteroidales bacterium | reverse complement strand
CCGCAAGAGTCCGATGAGTTCGATTCGACGGAACTGGGCTGGCAATGGCAGTGGGCTTCCGAGCCGAAACCGACGTGGTATTTCTGCGACGCCAACAACGGCATTTTGCGGCTGTACAGCCAATTCTACCTCGACAGCATTCCCGCTTTCGTTGACAACAAGAAGAAACAGGGACACGACATCTGCATCCCGAACATGCTCTTGCAGAAAACCCCGGCAGAAGCATTTACCGTGACAACGAAAGTGCGTTTCTGCCCCAACAAAAAAGACATAGGCGAGAAGGCGGGCCTGGTTGTCAGTGGCCGTCAGTCGTATCTGTTCTGCGTGCCCGAAGAGATGAAAGACCAGTGGGTGTACCTCCGCGTTACCTTCAACCGGGATGCCCTCTGTACGTTCTATCTGAGCAAAGATGGCAAGCGTTGGGAGAAAAAAGACACTTTCCAGGCTGTGGAAGGGCAGTGGATCGGGGCGAAAGTGGGACTATTCTGCACCCGAAACAAGACTATCAACGATGCCGGTTGGATGGACGTCGATTACTTTAGACTAACCAAATAATTTTCATTTTTCTATGAAGAACATCGCATTTATTATCAACCCTATCTCCGGAACGCTGAACAAGCGGCGCATTCCGAAGATTATCGATAAACTGTTGGACAAGGAGCAGTGGATGGCCGACATCGTGTTCACTGAATACAAGGGCCATGGCATCGAACTGGCCCGACATTACGCAGCGCTGGGATTCAATGCGGTCGTGGCCGTCGGCGGAGACGGAACCGTCAACGAGGTAGCCAGCGGCTTGCGGGGTACGAACACCGCCCTCGGAGTGATTCCTATCGGTAGCGGGAACGGCTTTGCACGCCATATGGGTACGCCCCTGCGTACTACCAACGCCGTTGAGGCGCTGAACAACATGACGCCGGTCCGCTGCGACTATGGCTTGGCCAACGATCATCCGTTCTTTGCCACATGCGGTACGGGCTTCGACGCCTCTATCAGCGAGGAGTTCCAGAAAGCCGGCACGCGTGGCTTCCGGACTTATTTAGAGAAGATTGTGAAGAATATCTTCACCTACGAGCCCGAAAACTATAAGTTGAAAGGCGAAGGCATCGACATCGAGGGCAAGGCGTTCCTCGTCACTGTCGCTAATTGTAGCCAGTGGGGCGCTTCTGCGGTCATTGCACCCAAAGCCAGTATCCAAGACGGCAAACTGGATGTGGTCTTCTGTAGCCCCTTCCCGCTGATTCTGGCTCCCGGACTCGCATTGGGCCTCTTCACCAAAACCATCGACCAGGGCATACATGTCACTTCGCTCAAGACCAAAGAAGTGACGCTCTTCCGCGACAATGCCGGACCGTTCCACATTGACGGCGACCCCGTGGAAATGGGCACAGAGATCCATATCCGCGTAGTCGAAGACGGTCTGTGGGTACTTGCCCCGAAGCGATTCTAAAAGATGTTGATTACTCACGCTCCGGCGAAAAAAAATGTTAATTGTTAATTGTTAATTATTAATTGTTAATTGTTAATTGTTAATTGAAACTGTGGTAATTAAGATTGTAAACAAGTCGAATAATCCGCTGCCCAAATATGAGAGCGCGCAGGCAGCAGGTATGGATCTGCGTACCAGTATTGACGAACCCGTCACGCTGCAGCCGCTGGAGCGAAAACTCTTCCCCACCGGACTCTTCCTGGAGTTGCCTGCCGGCTACGAGGCCCAGGTACGTCCGCGCAGCGGTCTTGCCATGAAGCATGGTATTACTGTCCTGAACACGCCCGGAACCATTGATGCCGACTATCGTGGCGAAGTGGGAGTCATCCTCGTGAACCTCTCCGGTGAAGCCTTCACTATCGAACCCGGTGAGCGCATTGCACAAATGGTCATCGCGCGTCACGAGCAACCCGAAGTGGTGGAAGTGACGGAACTCAGTCAAACCGAACGCGGCGCCGGCGGATTCGGCCACAGCGGACGCAACTAACCAATCTCTTTTCTTACCTACTTTCGCATTATGCACACGATTCAACTGAACAATGGCGTCGAGATGCCTCTTTTGGGATATGGGCTGTTCAAAGTGCCCCCTCAAGAGGCCGAAAGATGTACCGCCGATGCACTCGAGGTGGGATACCGACTCATCGATACGGCGCAGGCCTATGATAACGAAAAAGGTGTCGGTGATGCCATCGCCAAGTCCGGCATACGCCGAGAAGACATCTTCCTGGTGACCAAAATCTGGATTACCAATGCGGGCGAAGAAAAAGCCGCCAAGAGTATTGATGAGAGTCTGCGCAAGTTGCAAACGGATTATGTTGACCTGCTTCTCATCCATCAGGCCTACGGCGATGTGTTCGGTTCGTGGAGAGCAATGGAAAAAGCCTATCGGACCGGTACAGCGCGGGCCATTGGGGTTAGTAATTTCCAGGCAGGACGCTTCTACGATTTTGCAAGGGTAGTGGACATCAAACCTGCGGTCAACCAGCTGCAATGTTGCGTCCTCTGCCAGCAGAACGGTATCATCCCCGAGATGGAGACTTACGGCACGAAGATGATGGCTTGGGGCCCGATAGGGCAGGGGTCCGATGACCTGCTGAAAAATCCCGTTCTGACCACTATCGGCGCGCAATACGGCAAATCGCCCGCGCAAGTGGCGCTCCGATGGCTCACGCAAAGGGGCATTGTGGCCATCCCCAAATCCATGCACAAAGAGCGCATGAGGGCCAACTTCGACATCTTCGATTTCACCCTATCCGAGCAGGATATGCAGGCTATTGAGCCGCTCAATCAATGCGACACCGGCTTCCGTGACTTTGCCGACCCGAATTACCTGCGACGTATCCTTGGCATATTTAATCTCTGATAGGCCGCTCCTTTTTGTGATTTATTTGCACTTTTCTTGCATTTTATTTGGCCATATCCAAAAAAGTTGTAACTTGTGCACCCACAATGTTACAACGTTAATCTGGGGCCCCCACTAGGAACCAAGCCATAGGCTGTTCCGTATGGATGGAGAAGAGCCTTGACTTGGCTCTTCGAACGGAAAGAACAGCGGGCAGCGTCGTTCTGACCATAGAATAGCGGAGCCCCCGCACAGCGCAGCAGATCGTCTGAAGCGCAGCGAAGGAAAGAACACTTAAACAAACCTAGAGTTTACGGCGGGTTTGGTCCGTGTACGAGGGTGGCGAACGCGAAGTCTGCGGTGCGCGAAGCGCCTATGTGTTATCGCACGGATGATTGCCGCGTTCTCGCCTGATCGGCTCCTCGCGCAAGTTGTGTCGCCTCGCTCCTCTTGGTTCACCCTCCCGCCTCCCCGAGAAAGGTTTTGGCCCTGTCCCAACCATTAACCATTAACCCTGTGCCCACTAAAAAAAACTTGCAAGCGTTTCTCAACGCCTGCAAGCGAACTATAAAAAAAACTTTTTTTTGCCCGGCTTTTTAAGGAGAGCCACAACTCCATATTACTCTCTTTTGAGAGGGGAGGAGGTGCTTTATAAAACACATTTCAAAATACCGATAGTGCGATAATTACCTTCTTCATTCAGCTCTATAGGACTGAAAGCGTGGTTCAGAGGCTGGAGCTCCACTTTGGTGTGTTGCCAGCCCTCCTCGGTTGCCACTTTTTCGCTATGGTAGCGCTTGATAGTATATCGTCCACTGTAGTCCGGGTCCGAGTCCTGAAGTTGAGTGAGGACAATCTCGTTATTGCGAGTACCCGCGTGGTACCACTCAAAGACACAGATATCGCCATCGTGGATCTTTGGCTCCATTGAGTCGCCTCTGGCGCGAATTGCGAAATACCGATCGGAATCAGGCTTAAAGCCTAATCCAGAAGCATCCACCCACTCGTCCGCTTCAGGCATTTGTCCTTCTTCGAAATAGCCGCAAGCAGCCCGAACTGAGTACAACGGAACACGCCCGGGTTGGTAATCCGGGAAACAAATGATGCGGGGCTTCTCAGTTGGTGGCTCTTGTTCCCAATATGAGGACGATACGGAATCATATGAATCGCCTCCATTTCCATTATAAACCTGTTCTCGCACACCGACAGGACGCAAGTACAAATGCTTTTGGAATTCCTTGAACGTTTGTTTGGCCGTCGGCACACCGCCCATAGCCTCGATACCTTCCGGAACGGAGCCAAACTTCAGTGAGAGCAAGGTCTGCAGTTTGTTCATGCTCAACTCGCTTTCCCCCGATTGAACATAGGCATTGGCGACAAACTCGACAAAGGATTTCTGCTTCTCGGCAAGCGATTCTGCATACTCTTTTGTCCGCGTAGCACGAACCGCCCTCTCAATTGGAGTAGTGGCATAAGCTATGAACTCCAGCACGTCCAACAAGTCACTCTTTTCGGCATCAATAATCTTGCGTATGTTGTTCAGCACTTCTTCGTTATAGCCTACTTCTTGCATCTTTTGGAGCAACTTCTCCCTGCTGACAGGGTCTGCCCATTGTTTGTGCAAATCCTCACTTGAAGTGAAAAATTCCGGCAACTTGCCGAACATTTCCTCGATGAATGTCTGCGTACTTACCGGCTTGCCGTCATTACCCCAGAACATTACGTCGTTGACAAACTTAATCTTCCGAGTGCGCCCGTCCGAGAGACGAATCTCCAATTGCTCTTTGGGCTCACATACGCAGGGATCCTGATGGCATACCGGGCACACTTTTGGCGTCCCTCCGCCTGTCGTTCCGCCCGGTTTCTCTCCGCCGCGCGGTTTTTTCTCGCATGTGCACGGATTGTTCCCGCACTTGGGACATACCGGCTCGCCGTCCCAATCGGGCTGTGAATATTTCTTGAAAGCCTGTACGAAATCCCAGATGGTGAAGAAGTACTTGCCATCGTAAATGCGTGTTCCTCGGCCGATAATCTGCTTGAACTCTATCATCGAGTTCACCGGCCGCATCAGTACGATATGCCGAACATTCAGCGCGTCGATGCCCGTGGAGAGTTTCTGCGAAGTGGTCAGCACGGTGGGGATGGTCTTTTCGTTGTTCTTGAATTCCTCCAGGAATGTCTCTCCCAACTCGCCATCGTTGGCGGTGACACGCTCGCAATAGCCTTTCTTCTTTTTGAAGGCGTTGAACATGTCGCGCACCTCTGCTGCATGGCTTTGCTTGGCGCAGAACACAAGCGTTTTTTCGTTTTCGCCGATGCCTGCGATAATCTCTTTAACACGGGCTTCGTCGCGTTGACGGATCTTGATGTTTCCGTGGTAAAAATCCTCCTCGGTATATACCCGTTTCTCGTCCACTTCTCCGCTCACCACATCATCGTCTGGCGAATACATATACTCGTCAATGTTGCTCTTCATGTTGATGTGACGGAAAGGTGTAAGGAAGCCATCCTCGATACCCTGTTTCAGGGAATATTCATAGGCGTGATACGTGAAGTACGTATAGGTATTCACGTTCTGATCCACTCGCGGTGTGGCGGTCAAACCCAGTTGCACCGCCGGCTCGAAATACTCCAGAATGCCTCGCCAGTTGCTCTCGTCCTTGGCTCCGCCGCGGTGGCACTCGTCCACGATAACCAAATCGAAGAAATCCTTAGGATATTGTCCGAAATAGGGCGTGTCATCGGGTCCGCACATAAACGTCTGGAAGATGGTAAAAAAGATACTGCCGTTGGTCGGAACAACTCCATTCTTGGCCACACTGCCAGGCTTGATGCGCACCATCGCGTCGCTTTTGAAGCCGCCAAAGTCTATCATCGCCTGATTGGCCAATACATTTCTGTCTGCCAAGAACAATATCCTTGGTCGGGTGCCGGTTTTCTCCAGATTCCACCGCGTCTCAAAAAGCTTCCACGCAATCTGAAAAGCGATAAACGTTTTGCCGGTGCCGGTAGCCAACGTGAGGAGGATACGTTTCTCTCCTTTGGCAATGCCCTCCAACACTTTTCGAATAGCTATTTCCTGATAATATCGCGGCTGTTTGGTGCCCACCTGACAATACGGACACTCGTTGAACTTGTCGCGCCATTCTTCGGCTTGCCCGAATGTGCGCTGCCACAGTTCTTCCGGACTCGGATAAGACGATACAAACCTTTCTTTGTACGTCTGGCGGTCCATCTCCCAAATATCGTTGCCGTTGGTCGCATAGGCGAATCGGATACCCAGCATATCGGCATATTCTTTGGCTTGGGGCACACCCTCAGCATAGCTCAGTTCGTCACTCTTGGCTTCTACAATGCCCAGTTTGACGCCTTTGTAGGTTAGCAGATAGTCCGCCCGCTTGGGTTTCCCCATCTGCGTCTGACTGATCTTGCCGCGGGTGAAATACTCGGTGGTGTAGCGTGAGCCTTCCGTCACGCTCCACCCCGCAGCTTTCAGCTGAGGGTCAATCTTGAATGACCTGGTATCCGATTCGTTCATTGTTTTTAATTTATTTTTTTTATAGTTCCTATAGGCACTATAGTTACTATAGCCCCTATCTCTCCTATCCTAATACTCTATTCCGTTCTGTTTGAGGAGGCCTTGCAGCCGGGCGATCTCTTTCCGGAGAGCCGGTACGGTCTCCCTCAGTCTGGCCAACTCCTCGTCCTGTGCCTGGCGGTAGCCGGTGCGGGCGGCGTGCATGCGTTCTTGGATGCCGCCCTCTTCCACAAACTCTTTCTCCATGCGCAGAAGCGTTTTGTTGAGCATGGTGTCAGCCTGATAGCACAAGGTCAGCGCCACGTTGGCCATCTCTTCGTCGCTCCATTTCTGGAAATACGGCTGATAGTCCTCTATCTTGTTGTGGTCACGGCAGAAGTCCTGCATCGTCTGGTAGCGCGGGTGGCCTTTGGCCCATATCGTCAGATTGCGGGAAAGGAGATAATCCCGATAGTCTTCCCGCAACTCCTGAAGGGATGCCCGCGCTACGTTCAGCAGTTTGACGTGCATCTCGGTGGATGTCTCGCCGTCTTCCGTGCCCTCGATGATGTTCTGCTTGCCGGAGCGAGCCGCCTGCACCATCTGGTCCACAGTGCGGTCGCCATGTGCGGGGAGAAACCGCTGGCAGAACACATACGTCAGCTGGTACAGCGCTTCGGTCTTCTGGTAGTAGAACGCCTCGCGCCAAGGCTTCTGTCGCTTCAGTATTTGATACTTCGCTTCTGGCATATCGTTGTTGTTTTTTTGTTTTTTTTATAATTGCTATAGTTCCTATGGTGACTATAGTTACTATAGTGGCTATCCTCTATTCCTCAAAGATCTCTCTCAGCAAGGCTTGTTTGAGGGCATCGCACTCGGTGATGGTCTTCTGTTGTATCTCCTCGTACCGGCGAACGTTCTCGCTCAACGCATCCAAGCGGGAGACAATGGCCTGCTGCTCGGAGAGAGGGGGAAGATAAAGAACAATATCTTTTAATGAGGAATTGGAAATTACGGGCTGGGCTGCTTGTCTTGCGTACTTCCCTAAATCCAAAAATCGTAAATACCAACAAAGAAAAAACATATCCAGGTCTATGTCTTTTTTGACAATAACCTCAAATCCGTTATCTGTCAGCCAAATCGGGCTATCAACATAATGGACATTTCCACAAAGAGCTCCAACTCGTCCGACTACGATAGTTATACCGTCTTTATTAAACTGATTATGATAGCCAGCTATGCCATTCCCACCATAAACAGGATATTCCCCATCAACGTAATCTTTGGAGGACAGATAATCTCCACTTTGCAATTTGATTATTTCACTAAATACAAAATTTCTCCATCCATCTTTTGGTGTCATGGATTCGGTGAGAGCTTTTTGGAAGAGAGCACAGGCTTCGGCAAGCTGCCTCTCGGCATTGGTTTTCAGTTCGTCGATTTGGGTAAATGCCGCATCCAAGCGGGAGACAATGGACTGTTGCTCGGGGAGAGGGGGAAGGGGGATAATATATTCTGATAAATCTTTGAACTTAAGATTGTTGATATTAGCTCCTTCTGATAAAGATTTAATAAATTCCTTATATTGCGGAGATGTTAAAACATAGCGAAGATATAATCCATTAACATCGTTTATGGGAGAGATTAACCCCATAAACCCTCCATATGCATATCCATAATCCTTATCAATATAAGCAACTTTCCCAAGATGAGCCTTGCTTCCATTGGACATACAAATAAACAAACTTCCGAGTTTTACCCTTTTGTCTGAAGGAATTTCGAATCTTTCATTAAGATATTTTAGCTCAGAAAAATCTAATTTTCCAGAAAGAAGGTCTATGTTGTTAGATCGCAGAACAACATTTTTAGAGAATTCGACTTCATCATTTTTTGAAAAAGTCAAGCCCCTTGAGAACGTTGCAACCTCCCCCAACTTCTTATATGTCCAGCCCTCTCTCATAACAGCCCTATAATATCATTCAGCAACTGCTGACTTTGGTTGTTCAACGCCTTCAACTCATCGGCTATTTCTGCAGTGGTGCGCTCGTCTTTGACCTCCACTTTGTGAGGATTCTTCACGCTGAGGTCGTAGTCCTCATTGACCGAAGAGATGTTGATGCTCCACGAGTTTTCGCTGTCGGCTTTAGTCTTCTGCAACGCAAGGAAATCCTCCAAGTCGGCCTCGGTCAACGCCTGCGTCTTGGTGAAATGCTTGTCCAGCTGATAATACCAAATCTTATCCGTCGGCTCGCCCTTGGTGAAGAAAAGAATAACGGTCCGCACACCGGCTTGGAAAATGCCGCTGGGTAAATCGAGAATGGTATGCAGGTTGCACTCCTCTACAAGTTTCTTTCTGAGAAGCACCGCATCGCCGTTGCTCAGGAACGTGTTTTTGATAACGATGCCTGCACGGCCTCCGGGCTTCAACATTCGGATGAAGTGCTGCAAGAACATATAGGCGGTCTCGCCGCTCTTGATGGGGAAATTCTGTTGCACCTCTTCTCGCTCGGAACCGCCAAAAGGCGGATTGGCCAGCACCACATCTTTCTGCTCCGACGGAGTGATATTCGATAGGTTCTCCATCAGCGTGTTGGTCTTGATGATGTTGGGCGACTGCACGCCATGCAGAATCATGTTCATCATGGCGATGATATAAGCAAGGCCCTTCAATTCCTTGCCGTAGAACGTCTTGGTTTGTAGTGTTTCCTCTTCCGAAGCGTTAGTGGCTTTGTCGTGCATGTAGTTGTAAGCCTCACACAGGAAGCCCGCGCTACCGCATGCGCCGTCATAGACCGTTTCGCCAATCTGCGGATTCACGCATTTGACGATAGTCCGGATGAGCGGACGTGGCGTGTAATACTCGCCACCGTTGCGTCCCGCGTTACCCATCTGCCCCAAGCGGTCCTCGTAGATCTTCGTCATCTCATGGCGATTGTCCGAGGTCTGGAAACGGAGCTCGTCGATGCGTTCCACCAAGTCTCGCAGATTGTATCCGCTGGAGATCTTGTTCTTGATATGCGTATAGATAACACCCACCTTGAACTCCAAAGTGTCCGGAGCATATTTCTGGGTGAAATTCTTCAGGTAGGGAAACAGCTTGCTGTTGACAAACTCTATCAAATCATCGCCAACCAGAGCCCGCTTGCTGTCGTACTTGCCGAACATATCCAGCGGCATCGCCCATTGGTGCCACTGATACTCGCCCTGAATGACGCGCTCGTAAGTCTTGTCCTCCAGCGCAGCCTGTTGCTCGCGGGTCTTCTCCAAGTCGTCAAAGTACTTCAGGAAAAGTACCCAACTGGATTGCTCCACATAGTCCAAAGCCGTGCTGCACCCGTCATCGTGGCGCAGTATGTTGTCTATTGCGTTAAAAGTGGACTCAAACGATGTATTTTGTATCTCTGCCATATTTATAATTCTATCAATTCTGCCTTCAGCCGAAAAGCATCGGGGTCTAATGTCATTTGGTATATTTGGATGTTAGGGTTGCGTTTGCGGGCAACTTCTATAATGTCGTTCCTTTTCTTTTCAAACATATTCACTCCGAGATAGATTGACTCGAAGCATTCGTTTGATATTCGCGGATAATATCGTATTTCTCTTCCATCTATCATTTTTTCTTTCTTCAAATCCTTGGGAACGTCCATTCCTCCATCCCACCAAGCCGGTTCTTTTGCTATGATGCGAACCTCTTGCTCGTGCTCCCATTCTTTTGCTTTGGTTGTCAACAAATAATCTTCAGCGTAAGACTCATGAAAATAATCCTGTTTGTTATGTATATCCAAATATTTAACATCCTGAAAATATGGATATATCATCCCGAGATATCTATCGCTACAACTTTTCTCAAGAGCTTCTTTATTCAGCCCAATACAAATCCCCTTGTGACTTGTGTAGTAAGCCCACATCAGAAGGGAGTCATATACTTTAGAGAGGCTGCAAATCCATGTTTCATTTCTCAGATTCTCCATGTCACTTTGCCCCTTCATAGTCAGAAAGTCCTTTGGAGGCCAGTTTCTCTCATTAGTTGGAGCATTGGAGAAATCGAAAAGGGCGGGATGGCAATCGAACGGGTCATTAAACTTAGAAGCATTAGTGAACTGAAGATTGCCACATTTAAGCATCGACAATCCGCCATCTGCGTCCAAATATTTAAACAACTGAGTTGCCATGGTTCCTAAATTTGGCTGCAAAGTTAACACTTTTTTTTGATATTACCAAATCTTTTATAGAAAAAAGTGCGTTTCGGCTGCAAAGGGCTATTCAATTACCTCCCAGTAGCCGCCTTTGTCGGGGCCGATGCGGCGGATGATGCCGTTCTCCTTCAATTTCTTTGTATGGTAGTATATGCCATCAACGCTCAAACCTATTTTTTCCGCCATCTCCTGATTTGTTATAGAGGGATGTCTCCGCAGTAAATTAAGAATTTTCTCCGTAGTTTTCTCCGTAGTTTTCAGCGTAGTACTACCCGTCATCATTTGGCCACCTTGTACTTTTTGGAAGACCTCCCGCTGGATGGTTGCCATGAAACCACCGCGCACTTGCTCAAAGGTTGGTACTTGCAGATGCGCTTGAACTCAGTATGCTGATCTTCTTTCTTCTTTGCAAACTAATTTGGCTGCAAAGTTAACACTTTTTTCTGACATTACCAAATCTTTTGCAAGGAAAATGTAAATACCGATAGGTTTTACACTATTTTTCGCCGCAAAGATTGGCTTTATTGCTTGCAATGAAGAAATATAATGCGAGAAAAGTGCTAAAAAAAATGAAAAACATGTTGTAAAACATATTCCTTCATACCTGATATTTCCGAGAAAAGCAGTACTTTTGTGCCCCGTTAGCGCTTCGGCGCCAGCGGGGCTTTTTTTTGCCCCTTTTTAAGGTATAATTCAAGAAATAACAGTATGAAAACAAATCTGAAAGAACGCCGTAATGCGGCTATTTGCATGCGAGTAAATGAACTCTGCGGAACAGGAATGAAAGTCATGGACATCTATGCTAAAGTGGGCGAGGAGTTTTGGCTTGAAGAGTCAACAATCGCAAATATCGTGTCAAAAAGTGGGTACTATAAGAACGATTTCTAAATCTTAGAAATGACTTGTCTAAAAAACCACTACCTTTGCACCGATTTTCTAATCTACGCGGTGCTCGAACAATCACTGCGTGTGCAAACAAAACTAGTATGAGAGGTAAATTTTATCGGTTCTTTTGCAAATTAGTTGAAGATTGTGTGGGTATATTTGGTGCGAATCCTGCCGCATTTTTTACGTCTTAAACTTTCGCATATGGCGCAGATTGT
>ONXE01000193.1 GCA_900321775.1 uncultured Bacteroidales bacterium | reverse complement strand
CAAGACGTACGCAAACTGGAGAAGTTCTTCAAGTAAAATTGTCCAATCGTCAATCATTATGACACGAACGTTTAATTGGAAAATGGTGTTCAGGACACAGGGTGCACTGCTCGGGATCGAGTCGCTTTTCCTGTTGTTGCCGACGGCAGTAGCGTTGTTGAGTCAGGAGGCCGACGCATTTGCGTTTGGCTTGAGTACAGCCATAACGGCGTTGTGCGGAGGAATCTTCCTGCGCATCGGAAGACATGCAAGCAAGCGTGTGACGGAACGGGAAGGCTATGTGATAGTGGCTCTGGTATGGGTGATATTCTCGCTGTTCGGCATGTTGCCGTTCTACTTGAGCGGTGCTATTCCGAATTTTACCGACGCGTTCTTCGAGACAATGTCGGGATTCACGACGACAGGTGCAACTATCTTGACGAACATCGAGTCGATGAGCCACGCCACTCTGTTCTGGCGCTCGCTGATGCAGTGGTTGGGCGGTATGGGAATCATCGTGCTGACGGTGGCTATTCTGCCTATGTTCGGTTTGGGCGGCATGCAGCTGTATTCGGCAGAAGCGACGGGCATCAGTTACGAGAAACTGTCGCCACGCATCACGGACACGGCCAAGCGTCTGTGGGCCACATACGTGCTTTTGACTTTCATAGAAGCAGCACTCCTCTTCCTATTTGGCATGGGCGAGTTTGATGCCCTGTGCCATGCATTGTCCACGATCTCGACAGGCGGATTCTCTACGCGTAACCTCTCCATTGCAGCGTACACATCTCCGGCTATACACTATACCGTAGCGTTCTTCACACTGTTGGGTGGTGTCAACTTCACCCTGATTATATTGCTGTTCCGCGGCAAGCCGCAACGTTTGCTCAAAGACGAAGAAACACACTGGTACCTGATTGCGGTAGGCATCGCAACGGCTATTTTGGCGGTGGAACTGTTCTTGCAGAACTTCACACACGTAGGCGCAGGTTTTGAGAACGCGACGGCCCAATCGGTATCGGGCTGGTTGCCGACGCTACAAGCGGCAGAGCAGTCGTTCCGCTACGCTTTCTTCGAGGTGGTTTGTACGATGACGTCTTGCGGTTTCGGCTTGGGTAATTACATGGAATGGAAGCCTGTGCTGTGGTGTCTTATCTTCTTCCTGATGTTCCTGGGCGGTTGTGCGGGTTCGACGGCCGGTGGCATCAAATGGGTGCGAACGATAGTGTTTGTGAAGAATGCGCTGACCGAGCTTCGTCAACGCGTACATCCGTATGCCGTGTTCTCGGTGAACATCAGCGGCAAGCCGCTGGACCGCAGCGGAGTACAGAACGTGATGGCGTTTCTTTTCTTCTACGTACTGTTCATCATAGTGGGCATGATAGCATTCTGCGCGTTGGGCGTGGATTTCACGGAGGCGCTTGGTGCCGCTGTTTCGGCGATAGGCAATGTGGGTCCGGCGCTGGGCGAATACGGTCCTGCCGGCAACTACTCGGCTTTCCCGATGGTGGGCAAGTGGATATACGCTTTCCTGATGCTGGTAGGGCGTTTGGAATTGTTCACAGTGCTACTACTATTTAGCCCGACACTATGGCGTAAATAACGAAAAAGAACAGAACGGCGACAGCTATTGAGTGATTATCACCACTCTTCTGCCCCTGATGTACACGCCCGGGCCCGGCGCGACAGTCCCTATTTTGCGGCCCATGAGGTCGTACAACATGTTGTCTGCGGGCTCTGCATGCACCTCTTCCAATGCTGTTACGTTGAAGTACCTGTCCATCTCACTGAAGCGATCCGCATACCATGCCTCTATCAAGGCAACCTCTTCTGCGAGGTCGAGCACATATTTGGGCTTGGCGGACCGTGTTTCAAAATAGTCGGTCATTCGCTGCCATGCGCCGCTTTGGATAAACAAATCACGGTAACGCTCCAGTTTGGCGTTGATTGAATCTATCGAGAATGCTCCTGCGCGGGCCACTAACCATCGGTCGCGAAGAATAGCCTTATAGGTCAGGTCGCCTACAATAGGCGAAATGGGATAAGGTGCGTTGCTGCTGGCAGCAGAAACCGGCCAATCGGAATAATTGCCTCCATAGCAACTTCCGTCGTAAGCCCCGCCGAAACTGGTATCCAAGTCCCACGGAGTTAAGACAAACCGTCGCCTGTTTGCTTCAGTAGTATCCGGGTCGTTGATGTCCTTTGTGATATTACGAACCGAGAGGTAATGGTTTTTGTTGCCCCAGTTGTCGCTAATGGACAATGCCATCACGTGTATCTGGTAGTCAGCCAGGTTTTGCAGATAAAAGTATTGCTTAACGTAGTTAGCGTTCATGCCTTCATCGAAGGCCTCCAACAGCGGATTCCAAGCCTGAAGGCCTCCGTTGTCTTCTGGGTAAGTAAGTTCCCACGCGTTATGCCAACTGATGACGCAAGCCGATGAGTCCTCATTGAAAGAACGCTCTTCCTGACGCGAGATATCGGACGTTCCGCTCTTGTATAGCACGCCACGCACCGTGATGGAACCTCCCTCGTCCTCCGACACTTTCTTCAAGTTCAGCAGATTGCGGTTGATACGGTCGCTCATGCAGTAAATGCCGTAATATCGGTCATTGATATACACCTCCACAAACCGTCCTTCTGTACCGTTACGACGCTCAAATCCCGAATCATAGGGCAAGCGGGAAAAGTCGTTCCATATATCAAAAGCCACACGATTGCGCATACAAATACGGTCAATGGCCATGGCATCCAATATCCACGAAGAGCAACTGCGCATCCCCAACAGGGCGGAGTCCACTTCTTCTGCATAGGACGCATCGCGTAATTTCATGTTGAACGATGGTTTCATCATGTAGGACTTGGCTGTTGCTCCACGCGTCTTAAACTTGGCCGGCAGCGTCACGACAGCACCACTCTCATCGGTCAACTCCATTTGACCGTTCAAATACTCCATATCTTTCGTGAACGTACCATCCACCAACACGCGCAACACGGGCAAAGTGACAGTGGCCGTTGTACTCACGCCATTGTCTGTACCGTTTGCGGCACTAACCACTGAAGTCGCAATAAAAGAAGCAACTACTAAAAACAACAATCTACATTTCATACCTGTTTGCACCTTTAGC
>ONXE01000165.1 GCA_900321775.1 uncultured Bacteroidales bacterium | reverse complement strand
CCAGGCATACAAGTACATCGCACCCCATGCCGACGGCTTCTCGGCACCAATAACGATAGGATTGAATCCCATCTCGTGATGCTCCGTAATCTCAGCTGCATAAACCTGAATGGTTGAGCCGTAAATGCTGACGCAACCGAGAATGTCGTAGGTCTTGGTGGCGTCAAACTGATAAGCCTCTTTCCATGCATTACGGAACAGGACAGACCCGCCACTGAATGTGCCGGTCTTGTTGGCTGCTGATCCGTTGGGGAAGGATTGAGAACCCATGTCCACATCGCGATAAATAAACACCTTGTTGATGTCTGCTGTGGTAGGAGCGGCAGTTGCGTCGGGAATAGCAGGAGCAGTGCCGGATGACTTGGAAATCATCGAGTCCGTAGGCATCAACTCCGGAAGGTTTGAGTACAACTTAGCCGTACCGGTAATGCTGTGGACAACATCGCCTGGAACCAAACGCTTAAATACATTCCAGTTGGAATACACTAAAGCCGTTCCGGTGGCATCCTGAACGTAGATGTACGGCGCTTTCGCGTAAACAACGGTCACTTGCCCCAGTGTAAAGTTTATACCCTGGGTTGAAGTTACTGCGTTCAAATCCGCACAAGTACTCGCGTTCATCATCTTGCCAATTCGGCGACAAAGGTAAGACTTTTTTTTTACATGACCAAACTTTTTGCCACTTTTTTTTGAAAAAAATGCACTTTTTTGGGAAAATATGTTATACAACATATAAAAAGCCCTCAATGAGCCCGCAACTCCGATAGGGAGCTGATAGGGAGCTGATAGGGTGCTGATAGGGAGCTGATGAGTCGGAGTAGGTTCGGAGTGCCTTCGTTATGCCTTCGGAGTCTGAAAGTCCTTCAGTCGCTCTTCCATCAGCAGCAAATCGTCTCTTAGACGCGCTGCTTCCATGAAATTCAGGTCTTTGGCGGCACGTAGCATCTGTTTGCGGGTCTGCGCTGCGGCCTTCTGCAACTCTTTCTCGCTCATGGCATTGATAATAGGCACTTGTACCGCCTCGTACAGTTTCTTTACCTCGTATTGTTTGTTCTCCTGGGCGGCTTTGCTCAGCCCTGCCAGCGGATTACCCGTGCTCGCAGCACCACCCACGGCATGAGGTGTAATGCCGTGTTCTTCATTGTATTTCTGTTGAATAGCACGCCTTCGCGCTGTCTCTTCAATAGTCTGCCGCATGGCGGGAGTAATCTTGTCACCGTAGAAAATCACCTTGCCGTGCTCGTGTCTGGCAGCACGACCTGCGGTCTGGGTCAGCGACCTGTGGTCCCGCAGGAATCCCGACTTGTCCGCGTCCAGAATAGCCACCAGTGACACTTGCGGCAAGTCCAAACCTTCGCGCAGCAGGTTCACACCCACCAGCACATCGTACACGCCCTTCCTCAGGTCATCCATAATCTGGATACGCTCTATCGTATCTACATCCGAATGGATGTACGCCGCGTGAATGCCGTATCGTCTCAGGTACTCGTCCAGTTCCTCTGCCATGCGTTTGGTCAGGGTCGTCACCAACACCCGTTCGCCCACTTCTACGCGCTGACGAATCTCTTCCATCAGGTCATCCACCTGATGCTTGGTCGGACGAACATCTATCTCCGGATCCAACAGGCCCGTCGGACGAATCAACTGCTCCACAATCACGCCTCCCGACTTCTCCAACTCATAGTCCGCCGGAGTGGCCGAAACAAAGATGGTGCTCACATCACTCCGTTGGTCTATCGATGCATCATCCAGATGCGCAAAACGTTCCCATTCTCCAAAGGTCATAGGCCTGTTGTCACGCGCTGCCGGCAAGCGGAAACCGTAGTTCACCAGGTTGTCCTTCCTGGCTTTGTCACCGCCGGACATACCTCCTATCTGAGGCACGGTCACGTGACTCTCGTCTACCACCAGCAGCATATCCTTCGGGAAATAGTCCAACAGGCAGAAAGGTCTGCTCCCGGGCTCTCTTCCGTCGAAATACCTACTGTAGTTCTCCACGCCCGAGCAGTACCCGATCTCATGAATCATCTCCAGGTCATAGCGCACACGTTCTTCGATACGTTTGGCCTCCAGCGGTCGGTCCTGTTCCAGAAACCACTGCACCTGCGTCTCCATGTCGTGCATGATCTGCTCAAACGTGCCCTCCACGCGCGCTTTGTTCGTCACAAACAGTGACGCCGGGTAGATGTTGAAATAGTCGAACTCGTCAATCATATGCCCGTCTTGCAGCTCAAACGTGTAGATTTCCTCCACTTCGTTGCCCCAGAACACTATGCGAAGCACGTCGTCCGAGTAGGAAAGGTAGATATCTACGGTGTCGCCCTTCACGCGGAAATGGCCGCGCGTCAACTCTAAATCATTGCGCACGTACTGCGAAGCAGTAAGGGCCAACAAAAACTCATCGCGGTTCAGCGGAGTATGTTTGTCCACAGTGATGGCGCTCTTCGAGAAATCCTGCGGGTTGCCTATGCCGTAGATGCAACTCACACTCGACACCACAATCACGTCTTTCCGTCCCGACAGCAGAGCCGAAATGGCCGACAGGCGCAACTTGTCTATCTCCTCGTTGATGGATAGGTCTTTCTCGATATACGTGTCTGACGACGGGATATAAGCCTCGGGCTGGTAGTAGTCGTAGTAGGATACGTAGTATTCCACGGCATTCTCGGGGAAGAATGCTTTCATCTCCGCGTACAGCTGCGCCGCAAGGGTCTTGTTGTGCGACAGAATCAGGGTGGGGCGGTTCACTTCTTTGATGACATTCGCCACAGTAAAAGTCTTGCCCGAACCAGTCACGCCTAACAACGTCTGCGCATGCGCCCCCTCCCGAACGCCCTCCGCCAACTGACGAATAGCTTCCGGTTGATCACCCGTAGGCTGATAAGCACTATGTAACACAAACTCCTCGTGCATAACCCTCAACTCTTGACTCTTGACTCTCGACTCTCGACTCTCGACTCTTGACTCTTGACTCTTGACTCTTGACTCTTGACTCTCGACTCTTGACTCTTGACTCTCGACTCTTGACCCTCAACTCTTGACTCTCGACTCTCGACTCTCGACTCTTGACTCTCGACTCTCAATAAGTCTCCCTTTAAGGGAGATTAAGAGGGTCGTTTTAACCCAAAAAAAGAGCACCCGCAGGCGCTCTTTTTGCATTACTTCTTGATAACGCGCTCGGGGATACGAGCCTTCTTGCCGGTCAGGTCACGCAGGTAGTACAGTTTGGCACGACGTACTTTACCGTACTTGTTGATCGTGATGTTCTCGATGTAAGGACTGTCCAGGGGGAAGATACGCTCTACACCCACGTTACCAGACATCTTGCGCACCGTGAAACGCTTACGGCCCTCACCGCCGCTGATGCGAATAACATCACCGCGGAAGTCCTGAATACGCTCTTTGGTACCCTCTTTGATACGATACGACACCGTTACAGTGTCACCTGCCTGAAATGCGGGAAGCTCTTTCTTCTCGCCGGCAAACGCTTGTTCTGCAATCTTAATCAGATCCATTGTTATAACAATTTTGGCCTGCTCGAGGCCGTTAATGGTAGCACGCATCACTTCAAACGCCTGCCCTTTCTCATCCTACTGAAAAGACGACTCAGCGAGAGGCGTACACCGAAATCGGCTGCAAAGGTACTGCTTTTTTTTGATACGACCAAATATTTCGCCTAAAAAATACAAATTAAGGGCAAAAAAGTGCATTTTGCCTCACTTTTTTGCCCAAAACAGGAATACGTAGGTGCAATTCTTATCGAATCACGGTTCCCAACGTGTTGTATTTCACACCGTCACGCAGGATCACTACCTGACCGTTCTCGATGAGTTTCAGTACTTTTACATCCTCGTCCACATTGTTGAGGGCTGCTTCGTAGCGTGCTACTTTTGCCGGACCGAAGCCTCCACGACCGTTGGCTGCACGAACAGTTATTTTTGTTATATCATCCCAGATATAACCTGTATCTTCAGCCCATGTTCCGTTGCCGGTAACAAGTATTGGTTGAGCGCCTTCGCATTCTAACAGATATGCGTCCGAATAACCTAAAATATACAGCGTTCCGGTGCAACCGTCAAGGATGGCGTCATTCACCGTGTCCTGTGCTGCAATCTGGTCCGGAGCCCACTCGCCGAAGATGTTGCCTACGGTAAACTGTGCAGCCTCATCGTTACTGAGGATCGTCTCCATCTCGCGGTTGCCGCTGCTATGGGTGAAGTTCACCACAAACGTGCTCGGGCAAACCACTGCGCCGGTCGAATCCATTGTGCCAAACTCCTTGAACGTATAGGCCGCGTTGTTCATGCCGGCTGCGGTCCAGCGACTGGCATTCAGCGAACCGTCCAGGATAGTAGTGCGCAGGAAAGCAGCTTTCGACTCACCGCCCCAACTGCGGGCAAACGTGAAGTCGTTGCTCTCGCTGCGAACAGCACAATCCAGGAACACATAACCCCAGTTCGGGCGAGCGTCCGTTGTAGCAGTGCAGTTGGGAGCACAAAGCACGTCCGAACCGCTCTTTCCGCTGGCGCTGCGGCTCTCGTTGACAAACAGCATGCGGTTCATCACCACATTACCGTCGCCGCACAAGTAGTCCACAGTTCCGTGGATCTCG